>JAGPIY010000133.1 GCA_018054715.1 Bacteroidaceae bacterium | reverse complement strand
GCGTAACCATCTCTTGAGCCGTAGCTAAATTACGCGACTCCATAAGGTCAGCAGGTATTATTTGGTTATTCACAAAAAAAGCAAATAAACAAACCACAAAAAGAATCAACGCATGCTTTACATTACTTACCGAATCGATCATTATCTATTTCCTCCTAATTAATTGTATTAAATGTTGCTACTTCTCAATTTGCATATAGGTTTTGTACCATGCGACAAAAGATTCAAGGCCACTCCTTAAAGAAGTATGTGGAGTATATCCGGTTAGCGCTTTAAACTTGCTTACATCTGCATAAGTGGTTTTTACATCTCCAGCCTGCATGGGTAACATCTCCAAGCAAGCTTTCTTGTCGAGTATTTCTTCCATTGTATGTATAAAATCCATCAATGGCATAGGTTCCGAATTACCAATATTCAAAATGCGATAATAAGGATGCTCGGGTTCAGTTTCCTCCGGTATACAACTAATCAGATCATATATACCTTGCACAATATTTTCTATGTAAGTAAAATCGCGAACCATATTTCCATTGTTGAATACCCGAATTGGAGCATTCGTCAATATCGATTTAATAAACAACATCGGCGACATGTCAGGACGCCCCCAAGGTCCATAAACCGTAAAAAGGCGCAACCCCGTAGTGGGTAATTTATATAAGTGACTATACGTATAAGCCATCAACTCATCGCTTCTCTTTGTAGCTGCATAAAGACTCACCGGAGAATCTGCTATATCATCTTCCGAAAAAGGGAACTTTTTGTTCATTCCATATACAGAAGAACTGGAAGCATAAATGAGATGTTTTATTTTATTATGCCGACAATTCTCAAGTATATTCATAAATCCCACAATATTTGAGTGGATGTATGCGGAAGGATTGTCAATTGAATAACGTACGCCTGCTTGAGCAGCAAAGTTAAGCACCACCTCGAACCTCTCTTCGTCGAAAATCCTACCCAGATTCTGGGTATCTGCAAGATCAGCTTTAATAAAACGATAGGTCGCATACGTAGTGCTTTGCACATATACGTTATCCACTACTCTATCTTTATCAACGCCACACTCTGCTAAACGGGCATATTTTAAGTCGATGTCGTAATAACTGTTTATATTATCTAAACCTACTACACAAAGACCTTGTTTTATCAGTTTTTGTACAAGATGGAAACCGATAAACCCGGCAGCACCGGTTACTAATACTTTCATTTCAATATTAATTTATTTTTTCTCGCCAAATATAAATTCCGTATATAGGCTACAAATCCGGCTGATTGGCCTAATATCAATACAGGATCTCTTCGAAAGACGCCATAACTTACTATGATAAAAGAACCCACCAAGCTAAGTATCCAAAAAGTTTGAGGAAACACCGATTCTCCTTTTCCGCGGGAATAAAGCCATTGATAAACAAATCGGAACGTGAAAATAATCTGTCCCATAGAGCCAAAAATAACCATTCCTAATGGTATTTTTTCATTTTGGAATAGCCGAGCGCCATGTACATCCCAAGTAAAAATAAGATAAATCACTAAAACAAGAGGAGTCAGCAATAAAAAAGCTCTCAATAAAAAAGGTATTGCTTTCCATCCCTGTTTGGTATTTAAATTCCAGATGTACACATAATACGAAAGATATTGTCCTAAAATGATCGAGAAATCATCACGCATCCAACCATAGATAAACAATAAATAAGAAGCTAAAATGCTGATTTGCCAATAACTGGTAGGCGAAACCACTCTTTTGGCTTTTTCGGAAAGAAGCCATTGCAATATCAGGCGAACCGAGAACAAGCCCTGAGCCAAGAAGCCTATGCCATAGACTAGTGTGTTATTCATTTACAACTCAATATTGCTCGTTTCTATATCGTAGTTAATGTATCTTTTTTTCATCCATCGAAAAGCAAAACAATCCTTAAACGGACCGATCAAACGATTAAAAAGATGATATTTTGACTTTCCTGCTACACGTTCGAAATGACGAACAGGTAATTCCTTTACCTTACCATTTTGCAGCTGGATGAGAGCCGGCAAAAAACGATGCATTCCATTAAACAGAGGAATACGTTTAGCAAAATCGGTACGAATAATTTTCAACGGGCAACCCGTATCCTTGACCCCATCGCCCGTCATAGCACGTCGGAAACTATTGGCAATCTTAGAAGACATGTTTTTTACAAAACTATCTTTACGCCCCGTACGAATACCCATCACTAGTTCATACTCTTCTATATAAGGAATTAAAAGAGCAAAATCATCGGGTGAAGTTTGTAAATCCGCATCAATATATCCTACATAAGCGGATTCAGCTGCATCAATACCCGCTTTTATCGCTGCACTCAATCCTCTATTCTCCAAGAAAGAAAGATAAAAGAAATCACTCTTGCGCGAACAAGCTTCTTGTATTAGTGGCAAACTCCCATCGGAGGAGCAATCGTTTACGAATAAAATGCAAGTCGAAATGGAAGCTTTTTCAAGAAAAGTGGAAAGCTCGTGTTCCAGTCGAAGTATATTGTCCTCTTCATTGTACACGGGTACAATGATACAGAATTTGTAATTTGAGGTTTGGTTCATAAGTCAAATATCTAGGTCTACCGATTTGTAACAATTTATAAACTAACAAGTTAAGTTGATAAAACAGCAGAACAAGGTTGTAAAAGTTCTAATTAGGGTGCAATATTCCGAATTTTCCACGACATACACAAGTGTTTTGACAAAAAACTTTCAAAATAGGTGAATAAGGAAACATTATTCAACCTAGCTTATTTTCATTAAAAATTTAGAGGGAACCTATTTTTTTTATGAAAATTTTATTGGAACCACATAAAACGATCGCACAGGTTTACTTTTTACTGAACCGGGATTCCAATTAGGCATTAGATTAATAACTTGTAAAGCCTCTTTCCTTAACTAACTCTTTGGGATAATGTAATTTAATTTTCACTCCTAGAAATACTATCTTTTGCATGAATAGTCTGCAAAGAATCAGCATTCAAAGACTTAATAAAAGACATCACATCAGAAGAATAAGAATTCAGAGTAAAAGTTATAGGAATCACAAAATAAGCTTTTACCGGATTAGCATTAAACAACCCGGGAGTCCAGGGAGGCATTATTCCTACCACTCGCAAAGCCTCTTTATCTAACAAAGAATCCACTGAGCGAATCACTTTTGCATTCGTTACAGATCCGTCTTTTTCAATGGTAAATCGAACAATTACTTTTCCTTGTATTCTTTTCTGCACCGACTCTTTGGGATAATGCAAATTCTCTTTTATGAATTTTTGTAAACCCGCAGCTCCTCCATCTTTCCATACTGGCAGTGTTTCCAGATTACCGTGATTCTTATCTTGATTCTCAGAAATACTATCTCTACCCTGAACAGCATGTGGAGTACAAACAGATGAATTTAATGGAGATTCCGTAATCGAAACACTGAATGGTGAGGTACTAGCCGCTACTTCATAACTACCTAAGAATAAGGAGAAAGCAATAAAGGAAAAGAGAATAAAATGTTTAAAATCGTCTATACGATAGGTTTTCATGTTATTTTTCATAGCAATTAATATGTTTTTATGAATAGTTTAGATACAAAAAAGGTTAGATACAAATAGCTTTTTCTGATTTAGTTTTAATCAGAAGGGATATTTACAGAAAGGCCATAAAATGATCGTACGCGAGCACCATCTACTAGAGCCGGATTCCACTTGGGCATCATTTTAACAACACGTATAGCCTCTTTATCGAATGCCGCTCCCGAAGAACAAGGAACAGAAACGCGACTTATGGATCCATCTTTTTCCACAATAAACTCAACAAATACAGCTTTTGTGTTAGGATCTTTTCGATCCGTTATAGGATGAGGTAAGTTTGCATTCAGAAAATTAGACAAACTAGTATCACCTTCCTCTTTCCATGTGGCAGGCTCATCCGGTAGAATATAAGGCAAATTCTCAATCGTATATTTTACCGCGCCATACTTTGTTCTCTTTGTGGAAAAAAGTTTAGCTGCTTTTTTAGGCTTTACAATAGTTATTTTCTTCACATCGCTAACATCCACTTTAAACCAATTAGCCACTGCTTCTTTTTTAATAAACCCATTCTCAACCAGCTCCCTTTGGTACTCAACAGGATAGTTCTTAATAACCCCATTTACCACAATTAAAGGACAAGGCACATCAGGAGCCAAAGAATCAATTGAAGATTGTACATTTAAAGAATCTGGTGAAAAACTGATGGGGAGCACAAAACAGCAGTCTACAGGCTTACTATTAATTAAGGCGGGGGTCCAAAGAGGCATCAGACTAATCACCCGCAAAGCTTCTTTATCCAGCAAAGGATTCAGAGAATGAACTACTCGCACATCCGCTAGCGATCCATCTTTTTGTACCATAAATCTGATAGTTACTTTCTTCAGTATTTTTTCCTTTACAAATTCTCCGGAGCAATAAAGATTCTTCTTAACAAAGTTATATAATCCCTTGCTCCCTCCGTGTTTCCAAGAAGGTCGATTTTCAGGATCATCGTAAAGTGTTTTTTGCTTCCCAACAACGCTTCTTTGCGGCTGAGAAGTATTCAGAGTATTCGCATGAGATCCCATTTTTGAAGGATACAGAGCAAAAGTTATAGGAAGCACAAAATAGCTTTTTGAAGGTTTATCATTAAACGTACCGGGAGTCCAAGGAGGCATCAAAGCAATGACTCGCAAAGCTTCTTTATCTGCCAAAGGATCTAGTGAACGAACCACTCTTGCATTCTTTATAGAACCGTCTTTTTCTACAACAAATCTTACAATGACTTTTCCTTGTATTTCTTTCTTTCGCAATTCTTCGGGATAACACAAGTTCTCATTTATAAATTTATACATACCCACACTTCCACCATCCTTCCATACAGGTGCTATTGCAGGATCAATATAAATGGCTTGATTTTCAGAAATACTATCTCTACCCTGAACAGTATGCAGAGCCTCAGCAGATGAGTTTAATGGAGATTCCGCAATCGAAACACAAAAGGGTGAAGTATGAGCCGCTGCTTCAGAACTACCTAGAAATAAGGAGAAAACAATAAATGAAAATAACAAAGATTGTTTAAAATAGTCTATACTATAGGCATTAGAAGTGTCTCTCATAGCAATAATAGGTTTTCATAATATATTTCTATTAGGTACAAAAATACAATTATTTATTTTTACTGTAACTAATTATGTGTTAAAGAAATAAAACACAAAGCAGAAAAATTAAATTATGAAGAAAATAACCTCATATTAAAATAGCTTTTAATACGTTGCATTTCCTCAAAAAAAACATAAGCATCTCTTGACAAAAACATAAGCATCTCAGGGGAAAAAGGAAAGCATCTTTTAATGAAGAGGAAAGCATCTTTTTGGGGGCGGCTGACAGTCTGTCAGGATAAAAGCATTCAATAAGCAAAGAGCAAGCCGATTACGAGCCTAAGAGAATTTCAGCCGTTTGAAAACACAAATATAAATAAGGTATAAGAAGCTTTTAAGAATAAAAATCGAGCTGTTAGCACAGAATAATAGCATTTTTTAAGCTTGTTTCATGC
>JAGPIY010000132.1 GCA_018054715.1 Bacteroidaceae bacterium | reverse complement strand
AAGCACATTGGCCATACCCTCTTTAATGACGAACGATATGGTGGAAATGAAGTGCTAAAAGGCACTCACTTTAGTAAATACAAACAATTCGTAAACCATTGTTTTGAAATCTGCCCACGTCAGGCTCTACATGCTAAGACCTTGGGTTTTATTCATCCACGTACAGGAGAGGAAATGTTTTTCGACTCCCCACTACCTGCGGATTTCACTGCATTATTGGATAAATGGAGAAACTATATAAGTAACAGAGATTTAGTATGAAACGCACTATTGCTATCGTAGCTGGAGGAGACTCCTCTGAACTACCCGTTTCCTTGCGCAGTGCACAGGGAATCTACTCTTTCATCGATAAGGAGAAATATTCTTTATACGTAGTAGAAATACAAGGACTTCGTTGGGAAGTACAATTACCTAATGGTGAGAAAGCCCCTATCGACCGTAACGATTTCTCTTTTCGCAACGGCACTCAAAAAATCACATTCGACTTTGCATACATTACTATTCACGGTACCCCCGGAGAAAACGGCATTTTGCAAGGTTACTTCGATTTACTAAAAATTCCATACTCATGCTGCGGAGTATTAGCAGCAGCTCTTACTTTCGATAAGTTTGTATGCAACCACTACCTTAGCGCTTTCGGAATTCGCATTAGCGACTCTATTTTATTACGCAAAGGACAAACTATTAGCAATGAAACTCTTATTGAAAAAATTGGGCTCCCTTGTTTTATTAAGCCCAATGCAGGTGGATCGAGCTTCGGCGTAACTAAGGTCAAGGCTGCAGATCAAATTCAGCCTGCTTTGGAAAAAGCCTTTGCCGAAGCTACAGAAGTGATGATTGAACAATTCATGCAAGGTACAGAAATAACCTGCGGATGCTACAAAACAGCTGAAAAAGAAGTTGTATTCCCAATCACAGAGGTGGTCTCTGCAAATGAGTTCTTCGACTACGACGCCAAATACAACGGACAGGTGCAAGAGATTACTCCGGCTCGTCTTTCTGAGGAGGTAACTAGTCGCGTGCATCAACTCACTAGTGCTATCTACGATATCATCGGAGCTAAGGGTATTATTCGCATTGACTATATTATCACACAGGGAGATCAAATTAATCTGCTTGAAATTAATACGACTCCTGGAATGACTACTACTAGTTTCATACCGCAGCAAGTACATGCAGCCGGCATTGATATCAAGAACGTTATGACAGACATTATTGAAAGCAACTTTTAAATAGATTTAAAATACATACTGATATTTGTTTGTTTGCATAGCATTCCGTATCTTTGAAAGACAAAAACAACCCACATGGAAAATAGCAACACCGAATTCGACGAGATACGCCCGTTCTCGAACAAAGAGTTACCTAAAGTGTACGAAGATCTCATTGCAGATCAACACTTCCGTGGTGCCATAGAGACGCTGCTGCACCTCCCGTTTGAAATTATCGCTGAAAGAATGCGTCAATGCAAAACGGTTCGTCAATTCCAAGAGACTTTCTGTATAGGTATCCTTACCGAAATCGCGAATAAGCATAGTGACGGTCTCACTATTCATCTGCCTGAAAATCACAAAAGAGGAACAAGTTATACATATATCTCGAATCATCGCGACATTGTACTCGACTCAGGTTTTTTGAGCATCTTGCTTATGCAACAAGGGATGGATACAGTAGAAATTGCTATTGGAGATAATCTACTCATTTATCCGTGGATTAAAAACATTGTGCGAATCAACAAATCGTTTATCGTACAACGAAGCCTCAACATGCGTCAAATGTTAGAATCGAGTATTCGATTATCGAAATACATGCACTACGTTATCAACGAAAAGAAACAATCTATCTGGATTGCCCAACGTCAAGGCCGCGCTAAAGATGGAGATGACCGCACACAAGATAGCGTACTAAAAATGTTTGCAATGGGAGGAGAAGGCAGTTCACTGGATCGACTTATCTCCCTAAACATTGTACCTCTGTCTATTTCTTACGAGTTCGACCCCTGCGACTACCTAAAAGCTAAAGAGATGCAATTACATCGAGATGCCCCTGATTATAAGAAGTCCGAACAAGACGATTTAAGCAATATGGAGACAGGCTTATTTGGCTACAAAGGACGTGTGCACTTTGAAATCACCCAATGCATTAATAACGAGTTAGAAGCATTAAAATCACAAGATCTTAATAAAGTGGAATTATTTGCCAAAGTAAGTGAGATTACAGAACGAGCTATTCATCTAAATTATAAGTTCTATCCATCTAATTATGTAGCACATGATATGCTTATGAATGAAAAGCGTTTTGCTGATCATTATACCAACGAAGACTATGTAAAATTCAACAGCTATATGGATCAACGACTTGCTAAAATAGATCTTCCCAACCGCGATATTCCATTCCTTCGGAGTAAGATTTTGGAGATGTATGCAAATCCGCTGAGTAACTATTTAGCTGTAAAGGAATCAGCTAACAGTTAAAGGATTAATATAAACTGCTAATCGAATCATCTCAAGGTACTCCTCGAGATGATTCGTTGTTTCTGAACCCATAATCCATAACCGCAGGCTTGATTCTTCACCACGATAAGAAAGTTGCACATACTCTTTTGTGAGAATCTCATAACCACTACGTTGGTAATAAGATACTCTACGGGTTGACAATTCATTCGCCGCAGGCTCTACCTCTAAGAGGCGAAGCATTGGTAACTCTTTTTCGATAAGAGAAAGAGTTTTTTTCCCAATCTTTAAATTACGGAGATGAGAAAAAACAGAAAAATGCTCTAGATAATAAAATTCAGGAAACTTCCAATAGATAAGAAAACCACAAAGTATTGATTCGCTTAAATTCAATTTGCTGTCCGCCTCAATAGCACAGAAAAACATCCTCCCTTCCTTCTCTATTAGAGTAAAAAGTTGTTCTCTATCCCTTCGCTCTTCCAAAGGAAAAGCTTCTTCATAAAGTAAAAACAAATCTTCAGGCACGGCATCACTCGTCACGATACGACGAAGACGCAAATTTATTAGCGAACTCATTATTTAATGATATTTACATAAAAAAAGAAGTCTTTATTCATAAGAACAAAAGACCTCTTTTTAAAGTTACTTGTTACTGCCTTTTATTTCTTTTTCGCAGTAGAAGGTCCTTCAGTCATTCGTGCTAATAAGAGTCCTTCTAATTCAGCAGCTAATTCTACATTATCTTTCAGTAAACGTTTCACCGCCTCTGCACCTTGGCCTAGCTTGGTTTCTCCATAACTAAACCAAGAGCCACTCTTCTTTATAATATCGTATTCCGTTGCAAGATCTACAATTTCACCTACATGTGAGATACCCTCTCCGAACATCAAATTGAATTCAGCACGGCGGAAAGGAGGAGCCATCTTATTCTTTACTACCTTAACCTTAACCGGACGGCCTAATGTTTCTTCACCATCTTTTACATAACCTGAAGCACGGATATCCAAACGTACTGAAGCATAGAATTTCAAAGCATTACCTCCGGTCGTTGTTTCCGGATTACCAAATGTAACACCGATCTTTTCACGCAATTGGTTAATAAAGATACAAGTTGTATTGGTTTTACTGATGGCAGCTGTCAACTTTCTCAATGCTTGCGACATCAAACGTGCGTGTAAACCTACTTTATTTTCACCCATATCGCCTTCAATCTCCGCTTTTGGAGTTAAAGCGGCTACAGAGTCAATCACAATTAAGTCGATTGCAGCTGAGCGAATAAGTTGCTCCGCTATATCTAGTGCTTGATCACCACTATCAGGCTGTGATATATAGAGATCATCACAATTCACACCTAACTTGGTGGCATACGAACGATCGAAAGCATGCTCAGCATCAATGAAAGCACAAATTCCGCCTAACTTTTGGCATTCTGCCATTGCATGAATAGTAAGAGTCGTTTTACCTGAAGACTCCGGACCATAAATCTCAACAACACGACCACGAGGATATCCTCCTATTCCTAGTGCCACATCAAGACCAATAGAACCTGTAGGAATTACATCTACCTTTTCGACTGCTGTATCGCCCATTCTCATTACTGCACCTTTTCCAAAATCTTTCTGAATTTTATCGAGCGCAGACTGTAAGGCTTTAAGTTTTTCGTTTTCTGCCATTTGTTTTTGTATTAATTATCAGAGGCAAAGATACAGATAATACCTGAAATAGGTTCCATCTTTCTGCCTCTTTTTTTAGTTTATTTTGTAATTCATCTTTCTCGTTTTCTCTCCGGAAGTCTCCGACTTCAACTTCCCCTGAAAAAATGCATGAAGTATCTTCCTCCCTAGATTGACTCGATGTGCATAGCTCTCATACGTATCGTGATGAAAGTCGTAATCACTCTCCCAACAAGTATTAGGTGAAATATAACAATACACAAAATCTTGCACAATCCTATCCTCCGAAGCATTGGATTTTTCAAGAGCCATCAAATGCGATTTCTCAGGATGGATACAAATCACTCCACGTTTTTGACAGTCAGTTACTAAAGGGAGAAGTACTTCTTCGTAAAGCTTTTTAATTTCTGTCAAATCAAAATTTGCATAACGGCTATTCCCTATTTTCTGAATCGGCCGAAGTTGAAGAATATCAATCGGTACAGATGCAAAAAGAGACCAAAAGTTTATTAACTCACCTGTATTATCAGCATTCATTGTATAATTAATTCGAACCTTAAAATTTGGATACCGCTCTTTCACAGCTGTAATCGCCTGAAGAAGCATCTTGAATTTTGAGAAACTGGCTTGTTCCATCAATGTTTCGTAGGTTTTTTCATAAATGCCATGAAGCGAAACAGTCAACTCATTGAGCCCTGCCTCGACCAATTTCATCAAGCTTGATTCGGTTAAAAGATTACCATTGGTTGTCAATGCAATATAAGGCACTTTATGCAAGCGCCCCAACTCAACAATACGAATCAGCTCTTTATGCAAGGTTGGCTCTGCGCCACACCCTATTTGCAATTTCAGAGCTCGATGAAAAAGGCCAGTTGCAATTTGTTCAATATCATCAATTTCTAATTTACCGTGCAATTCTTTCCGACGTTCCTCATCACTAAAATAACACATCTGACAACGAAGATTGCAGGACAACACCGGATCAAGAAAAACTCCTAAGTAGCGTTTTCCAAAAAGATGTAGCCCATACAGTCCCAGTAATTTTACACGCAAACTCTTAAGACTTCCTAAATAACGAGATTGACTATAAAAGTTCACTTAAAATTCCAATTCTTCATTCAGCACTTCATGCCAAGGAAGCCCTTGTTTGCCAAGTTGTTCCAAAAATGGATCCGGATCGAATTCCTCTACATTATGTACGCCAACTTTCTTCCAGATTCCTTTTAAAAACATCATCGCTCCAATCATGGCAGGTACACCGGTTGTATAACTCACACCTTGCATTCCAGTCTCCTTATAAGCGGCTTCGTGACTACAATTATTATAAATATAATAGGTAGACGGCTTTCCATCTTTTAGACCGCTAATTCGGCAACCAATACTCGTCTCGCCTTGATAGTTTTCTCCCAAATCTTGTGGATTCGGCAATACAGCTTTAAGGAATTGAATCGGAAC
>JAGPIY010000131.1 GCA_018054715.1 Bacteroidaceae bacterium | reverse complement strand
GTGGTTGAGTTTGAGGGAAGGCGACAAGTACTAATAGTGCGTTGGGATGTGGGTGATTTTCTTGAACTACAGGAGGAATTAAAGGCTGCTAATCGCCGTAATGAGTTGATAATGAATCATGTAGATGCAGGATTGGCATACATGACTCCGGATTTTGTGGTACGATGGGAAAATGTATCCCATTTTAGTGATCATCCTCAAGCGAAATTATATATTCCTGGAGAAATTTGCTACAAAACTAGGCATGGAGCGAATGAGCCTTGTTCTCATTGTTTAATGATAAAGGCTATGGAAACGAAATCAGTTCAGCATAAAGAGATGATGATTGATGATGAAGTGATAGAATTTACTGTAACCCCTATATTGGATCCGCAAAACCAAATAGAGGGCTATGTAACAAGAATAGATAATGTAACTGAAAGAAAACGTATATATAGCGAGTTGGAACAAGCGAAGTTGAAGGCAGAACGATCGGATAACTTGAAATCTACTTTCTTGGCAAATATAAGTCATGAAATTCGTACACCACTTAACGCAATTGTTGGTTTTGCAGATATGATGCGCTATATAGAATCGAATGAAGAGCGAGATGAATATCAGGCTATAATAGAGAGTAATGCAAAACTTTTGATAGGTATTGTAGAAGGAGTGTTGGAACTATCTCAGATAGAATCGCGACTAGTTGTCCTCAACATTTCTTCGTTTGATTTGGTGGAGATGTTGCAAGATTTAACGATGCAACTAAAACTTCTGTCAAAAGATGATGTGGAGATTTTCACAGAGTTACCTAAAGAGGAATTGTGGATCGTATCTGATCGGATTAAATTGAAACAAATAATAAAAAACTTAGGGACGAATGCTCTGAAATTTACACAAAAAGGTAGTATAACGTTAGGCTACGAGTTATTAGAAGGGAAACGAATACGACTTTATGTAAGGGATACAGGAATCGGTATATCGGAAGAAAATAGATTAAAGGTGTTTGATCGTTTTGAGAAATTAGGTACTTATATGCAAGGTGCCGGTTTGGGATTACCGATTGCAAAATCGCTTGCTAAGTTAATGGATGGCGAAATAGGAGTCGATTCAAAACTTGGTGTGGGCAGTACTTTTTGGGTTGTGCTTCCATTTATTCCGCAAGAGAGTTCTTTAAATATATCAGGAGATTCTGTTCCCGTATGGGATGAAAATTTGCAAGAAACTTTTTGTGAAAATGACTTTTTGGAATTTAGAGAAACGGCCCCATTAAATAATCCTCATAAAAAAGAATCACAGTTAAAACGAATTTTGGTAGCAGAAGATAATGAAAGTAATTCGCTGGTAGTATTTTCTTGTCTGAAAAACAACTATGATTTAGTTCGAGCTCATAATGGAAAGGAAGCATTGAATATTATGAAAGTAGAGCCCATCGATTTAATACTGATGGATTTAAAAATGCCAGAGATGGATGGTGTGGAGGCAACACGCAGAATTCGTGAATTTAATCTTGATACACCTATTATAGCACTGACAGCATACGCTTTTGAGGAAGATCGTGCACAGGCAATAGAAGCTGGATGCAATGGAATTTTAACTAAACCGATACATCGTTCTATTTTATTGGAGACTGTGCATCGTTATTTAGAAAAGAAAATGTAAATTATTCAAGTATATTTATCTGATGATGGATTTAAAATGGATGGATTTGAATGTGTTTCGTGCGATGGTGGGTATATTGGTATTCATGGTTTTTCTTTTTTTTATTTTCCGACTTAGCAGAAAAAATCGGCAACTGAAGCAGAAAATGGATGAGTCGGGGAAAATAGTCCATGAGTTGAATGATAAATTGAAAGTAATTTTCTTAGGAAAGCAGGAAAATGATAGATGTTTAACTAACATTCTCGACGCATTGCCTTTCCCTGTACAGGTGAAAGATGTAGAGCAAGGTTTTACTTTTAGATATCTAAACAAAAAATCGATAGAGGAATTTGGTAATGGACGATATTTTAAAACGCTGAGAGATATTTTGATAGAGGAAAATGTAAAGCGAATCCATGAAATAGATCAACAAGTATACGAAACAGGAGTGACATATTTGTCGCAGGAGGAAATTAATTGCTTGGATGGAAGGAGTTATCGAACATTGGTACAGAAGAGCACAATTCTGTTTGACGGAAGACGACATGTGTTGATTGTTCGTTGGAAACTTCAAGATTTATCTGATTCACAACAGAAATTGAATGAGATAAATCGACAAAATGAGATGATATTAAATACTATCAATACAGGATTGGTATATATATCTCCAGATTTTAGAGTACGCTGGGAGAATATTTCAAAGTTCAGTAAGCATCCTTTGATAAAAAGATATAAAGTTGGTGATTTTTGTTATAAGAGTTTATATCAGAGGGAATCGCCATGTCCTGATTGTTTAATACTGAAAGCAATGAAAAGTAAGTCATTGCAAAAAGAGGAATTAGGCTCACTAGAGATAAATGAAGTGATGGAATTTACAGTTATTCCTATTCTAAACAAAGAAAATCGGGTAGAGGGTTATTTAGCAAGATTTGATGATATAACAAAACAGAAACGGGCCTATTGTAAATTAGAGGAAATAGAGTAGAATAGTCTGTGCATAGACAGTTTAAAAAAAACGATCAGAACGTTTTTTGATCTGCTTATCAATAAAAAAAGCAAAACATAGAAATGATTTGCTTTTTTTTGTATCTTTGTGTCAGAAATGGAGAATTACTATTTCTGAGCATAGACTAACTAATTAAGAATAAGAACATGAAGAATTTTTTATGGGCTTCATTGGCCGTATTTGTAACCACGGGTACAATACTTTCAGCTGAAGCACAGGTAGGAAAGCGTTATCCATCTGAAAAACAGGTGATTTTTGATGAAACAACAAAGTTACCTATTACGGTGCTGACTTCTCCTGAATTAAGTGACAAGGCCCTTTATCAAACTGATCCTATGTGGACTTCGGATGGACAATATATTTTATTTCGTTCTTCTTCTCGAGGAGCAGGAAATCGCCAAGAACTCTATTTTATTCATGAACCTTCGGGAGAAATTATCCAAGCCACTGAAGGGCAAAATGTGACGGGTTATTATTTGGCGCATCATTCGAATACTTTGTTTTTGACGCGTAAGGTGGATTCTTTGGTGACAATGTCGCGCATTGATTTGAATACTTTGTTTGCCGATAGCAAGGCGGGACGAATGAAGAAGAATAAAGCATACGAACAAAAAATAGCTAATTTTCCTCCACAGCTTGGTGTGGCAGGAGGGTTTGCAGTAGATTTTAATGATGAGGTGGCTTACATCACGGTAACGCGCGATTCAACCGCCGGCATTTATAGCATGTCACTTGCAGATGGCTCAGTACAAAAGTTGGTCGATGCCGGATTCCGTATCGGGCATATTCAGACTTCGAATTTTGCAACAGGTGAGGTGCTTTTCTGTCACGAAACGGGAGGTGATGCCAAGCAACGAATGTGGTTTTTAGATGCATCGACAAAGACAATGCGCCCTTTGTATGAAGAGACTCCGCTAGATTGGGTGACGCATGAAACATTTTGCACAAAGGATTGGGTCTATTTTTGTATCCTTGGTTGGCAAGAGCGCCTACGGAAGCAGGCAAATGGTATTATGCGTGTGAATGTGCGTACAGGCGATTGTGAGCAACTTGGTCAGGTAGAGATGGAGAAAGATCGACAGGCTTGCGAAGGCAACTTGATAGGACGTGGCTTTTGGCATTGTAATGCTTCAAGTGATGGTAAATGGGCTGCGGGAGATACGTTTGGTGGCAATATTTGGCTAATCAATCTGAAAACGTCGGAGAAGCATCTATTGGTAACGGATACAAAGATGAAGCCCGATCATGCACATCCGAAGTTCTCACCCGACGGAACACGAATTCTCTTTCAATCGGGTCGCTTGAATCAAGCGAAAAAATTACAGTTGATGATAGTAGACATCCCGAAGGAGTTCCGCTATTAAAAGCGGAACTGTACTTGGGCGTTAATCTGATTGCCTGAATGCACATTGAGGTCTTTATGACTGTCGATGTAGGTATAGTTTACAGATAGACGGCAACGTGGGTAAAACCAATATTGCACTCCACCGAGATAGTTGGTTTCTTCGGCAGCTTTACCCATATCTTTGTTTCTGTCGAGATTTTCGTACGAACCGATTAAGTCGAGACGTTCAGTAAGGTGTAGAGTGGCAGTGCCATAGTAGCCCTCACTGCTAGCACCTCCATCATGTCCGGCGATGTATTCGCTACGGAAATTACAAAAGGGGGTTTTAACTTCGGCTCCGAGGCTCCAACGAGCTCTGCGGTAGTTCTCTTTTAGTTTGAGTGTGTTGTATTTACTTACTTCCACCACATTGCCACGACCTTCTTCAATAGAACCATAAAGTTCAGCTGCGGAACAAGGCTTATAAGAGAGAGCAGCAATAAGATCTTTCTGGCTGTTATTGTCAGCTTGATTAATTCCATTGCCATTCATTACTGCAAGCTTATATTCTAATTTACTACTGCTTTTTGAAGGAAGTATTTGTCCGGAGATCATCAAACCAGCATCGCGTCCCCCTTGTCCACCAATTAATTTATCGGATGAAGTAATTGCAGCAAAGTAATTTCCTACTAGTGAGTTATTGCTAAACTCTAAACTAGAAGGAGAAATTTGATTTTCGAGAGTAAGAGGGTTTTTGAATTGTCCGATACGAACGGCAAAGAAAGGAGCAATTTTGTATTCGCTCCAAAGTTCAAGTGGCTTATTACCTTTAAGATCATACATGAAGTAAGCTTGCCAGTTGTCGGTAATCTTTCCATCTGCCATTAAGATAATTCGGTTCGTGTAGAAAGAGTTTTGTTCTGCTTTACAGGCAGCGTCATAGTTGTAGCCAAATTGTGCATAACCTGTGAGTTTGATGCGTTGCGAGAATGTGTTGACTACGTTTTTCAGGTTAATGCCGTCTTTTTTGTGTTCAGTAGTGAATACTTGGCTGTGTGCTGTAAGTATTAAGGCTGCAAAAAAAAAGATGAATAAATGTATTCTTTTTTTCATAGTGTATATTTATGATATTAAAAAGCGCAAACTACTTTTATATTTTCGTAGTTTGCGCTTTTCTTAAATATATGTGGATTAACCTTTAATGGCTGCAATTCCAGGTAGTACTTTTCCTTCGATAGCCTCAAGAAGAGCACCACCGCCGGTAGATACATACGAAACGCCTTCGGCAAGACCGAATTTGTTTACGCAAGCTACAGAATCACCACCTCCTACTAGAGAGAAGGCTCCGTTCTTTGTAGCTTCTACGATAGCTTCACCTACAGCTTGAGAGCCGTGACTGAAGTTTTCGAACTCAAATACGCCGGTAGGGCCATTCCAAAGGATTGTTTTAGATGCTTTTATTACGTCGCCAAAGCTTTTTTCTGATTTTGGACCGATATCTAAGCCCATCCAACCTGAAGGTATTTGATCGTCTGGAACGATTTGAGTATTTGCATCATTAGAGAAGCTGTCAGCGATTTTAGCGTCTACAGAAAGTACGAGGTTTACGCCTTGTTCCTTTGCCTTCTTTACTAG
>JAGPIY010000130.1 GCA_018054715.1 Bacteroidaceae bacterium | reverse complement strand
GTAAAGCCTGACGTGGGCAGATTTCAAAACAATGGTTTACGAATTGTTTGTATTTACTAAAGTGAGTGCCTTTTAGCACTTCATTTCCACCATATCGTTCGTCATTAAAGAGGGTATGGCCAATGTGCTTCATGTGCACACGAATTTGATGGGTGCGTCCGGTTTCGAGTCTGCATTCTACGAAGGTTACGTAGCCAATGCGCTCTAATACCTTATAATGTGTAACTGCATGTTTGCCGATTTCCGGATCATTTGTAACAGTCATCTGCATTCTATCGCGAGGATTGCGTGCAATGTTTCCTTCTATAGTGCCTTCGTTATTTTCTATAGTTCCCCAAACGAGCGCATTGTAGCATCGTTTCGTTGTTTTGTTAAAAAACTGGCGGCATAGATTTGTCTTTGCATCCGGAGTCTTTGCAATTAGCAAAAGTCCTGAAGTGTCTTTGTCGATGCGGTGAACCAATCCAACGCTCGGATCATTGGGATTGTAATCAGCATTGTTTCGAAGATGCCAAGCAATAGCATTTACAAGAGTGCCTGTGTAATTTCCATGGCCCGGGTGGACTACTAGTCCCGCGGGCTTATTTACTACAATTAGTTCCTCATCTTCATAGACAATGTCAAGTGGAATGTCTTCTGCTAATATTTCGTTTTCATAGCGGGGGCGATCCATGAAAATGGTAATCACGTCATGAGGCTTTACCCGGTAATTACTTTTTACGGGTTTATCATTGACGCAGATGTATCCTCCTGTAGCAGCGGCTTGAATGCGGTTACGTGATACATTAATGAGATGATCCATCAGGAATTTGTCAATACGAATTAAGCCTTGTCCTTTATCGGCTACTAAACGGTGATGCTCATAAAGAGTTCCGTCTGTTTCGTTGTCTAGCAACTCGTCATCTTGTAATTCGTCTAGCTTTTCCTTTATCGGTGAATCTTCCATATATTGATAGTCGCTTTTAGCTTCTTTTTTAAAACCATGAATCCTCTCGCACAGAGCCGGAACCTTCTGTGTTGTTTGAAGATCCTTTCTTATCTGTGGGCTTTTGAGTGTTCGAGCTAGGGTGAGAGGCTCCTGAACGAGTCGTTTGAGAAGGAGTTGTAGAATTTAATTCGAATGAGGGATCCTCCATGTCATTCGATAAGGAATCGTTTTCGCTTGATTCAGTCATCCCATTTCCTACCACTAAGGTTAAGATGGCGCCAACGGGAACCGATTCATGAGTAGCCAGTTTTCGGCCGTTAAGTTTTACCTCGTAAACCCAATCACGATCGCCTGAAATATATTCTTCCTGTGTAAGATGGAATCCGCAAGAGAGTAGTTTTGCGGTAGCTTGTCGTAGCGAACTATTATTTCCCACATCAGGAAGTTGCGTCATAGGCACACTCTTTGAGTTGATAGTCAGATAAATAACGCGTCCTTGTTTTACGCTGAGGCCAGCTTGTGGGCTTTGTTCAATAATGCAACCGGCTGGTTTCGTTTTCTGATAAATAGAGTCTGAGATTTCCACTTCCAGCCCTCCGGCTTTTAGCAGCTTTATTGCTTCGTATTGATTTAATCCTCTTACAGAAGGAATAACAACCGACTGTCCATGTTGGGTGTATGCACCCAACCATACCCAAGCTCCGGCTATAATTGCAATTAAAACAAGAAGCATAGCCAATAAATTACTCCACAGAACTTTCTGTGCTCTATGCGAGAAGCAATCCTTTATACTCATATTCTATAATATAAAAAAAGAAACCCAAGGTGTTTAAAAAGCAAAAGGAGTAACGATTTTCTTTGAAAACCTTACTCCTTCTTTGTCTTTTAGTCTGAAGGCTTACTTAGTACCGTTGTACTCGTCAGATACAGTTAGTTTCTTGCGACCCTTCGCACGACGTGATGCTAGAACGCGACGGCCATTAGCTGTAGTCATTCTCTCACGAAAGCCATGTTTGTTCTTTCTCTTTCTGTTGGAAGGTTGGAATGTTCTTTTCATTTCGATATTTTTTTATTGTTCTTATTCGCTTAACAGGGTGCAAAAGTACGAAGATTTTTTAAATTCACCAAACTTTCTGCACTTTTTAGCCAAAACTTTTGCTATTTTTGACGAATTCTTGTAAATTTGCACCCGAAAACAAGGATCAGTCCTTGAAGGACGCTTTGGGGCTTCTTTTATAAAGCGTCCTCATTCTCCCACAAATAATTTATATTCACCATAAAACAAGTTTTAAACTTATGGCTACAACCTCAGACATTAAAAATGGTATGTGCATCGACCTTGATGGTCAGTTTTTTTATATTGTAGAGTTTCTACATGTAAAACCCGGAAAAGGTGCCGCTTTTGTACGTACTAAACTAAAAAATGTAACCACCGGTCGTGTAATCGACAAAACCTTCAATGCTGGTGTGAAAATTCAGGAAGTTCGTATTGAACGTCGTACCTATCAATATCTTTATAAAGACGATATGGGTTACAACTTTATGAGTCAAGAAACTTTCGAGCAGATTGCAATTGATGGAAACTTGATTACAGGAGTGAAATTCCTGAAGGAAGGTGATTGTGTAGAAGTTGTATCGCATGCTGATTCTGAAACAGTGCTTTATGCAGAACTTCCCGTAAAGGTTACTCTTTTAATAACTTATGCAGAGCCTGGTTTAAAAGGAGATACAGCAACCAATGCAACGAAACCGGCTACGCTTGAAACCGGAGCTGAAGTTCGTGTACCTCTTTTTATTAACGAAGGTGAGTTAATTGAGGTAGATACGCGCGATGGTAGCTATTTAAATCGCGTAAAAGCTTAATTGCCAATGCTTTTTTCCGTCATCATACCGGTTTATAATCGACCGCATGAGGTGAAGGAACTGCTAGAGAGCCTCTTCCACCAAAATTACCGAGATTTTGAGGTGATTGTGGTGGAAGATGGCTCTTCGGTTTCTAGCTGGGAAGTAGTAGAAAAGTTTACTGCTAAATTGGATGTGCATTATTTTTCAAAATCCAATTCCGGCCCCGGACAAGCTCGAAATTATGGAGCAGAACGTGCGAAAGGGGAATATCTTATTATTCTTGATTCCGATGTAATTGTGCCGCAAGGTTATTTTGAGGCAATTTGCAAAGAGTTGGATCGTGAACCTGCTGATGCTTTTGGTGGTCCTGATAGGGCCGATGAAAGTTTTAGTCCTATGCAAAAGGCGATCAATTATTCGATGACCTCTTTCTTTACTACCGGCGGAATTCGAGGTGGAAAAAATAAGATGGATAAGTTTTATCCGCGTAGCTTTAATATGGGAGTGCGACGTACAGTGTATGAAGCCTTAGGCGGATTTTCTAAAATGCGTTTTGGTGAAGATATTGATTTTTCGATTCGCATCTTCAAGGCTGGTTATCGTTGCCGTTTATTTCCCGATGCGTGGGTGTTTCACAAACGTCGTACTGATTTGATTAAATTCTTTCGCCAAGTACATAACTCTGGTATAGCACGTATAAATTTGTATAAAAAATACCCAGAGTCGCTTAAAATAGTACATTTGTTGCCCGCTTTCTTTACAATAGGAGTGGCACTTCTGCTGTTGGGCTCGTGGCTTACTTTTTTCTCTCCATTCTTGTTGATAGTATATGTAATGGCCATCTTTATTGATGCATCCATTGAAACAGGAAATGTCGGTATTGGGTTTCGTGCGGTGGTAGCATCGTTTGTGCAACTCATCGGCTACGGAACAGGCTTCTTATTGGCTTGGTGGTTGCGTTGTGTAATGGGAAAAGATGAATTTCAAGCCTTCGAAAGCAGTTTTTATAAGTAATCAGTTTTCAACGGCATTTCTTTTTCAGTTTTAAAGGGCTTATCCCAAAAAAAAATATTATTTTTGCAATTAGTTAAGTAGAGCACATAAGATAGTTCTACTTAACTAGTTGTAAAATTAACGCTTTGGAAACTGAAAAGCTAAATATAAAGCAATGGGCGGAAGAAGATCGCCCTCGTGAGAAATCGATGCAGCAAGGGATGGCTGCTCTTTCAGTAGCTGAATTGCTCGCTATATTAATAGGGTCGGGCTCCTCAAAAGAAACCGCAGTAGCTTTAATGCAACGCGTATTGGCCTCTTGTGAAGGGAAAATAGCGATACTCAGTGAACGATCGGTGCAAGAACTTTGTGAGTTTCATGGAATAGGTCCGGCAAAGGCAATCACAATTAAGGCAGCTGCTGAATTGGCAAATAGGCGATTGCAGGAAGGGCCGAAAGAACGACGAAGAATAACCTCTTCCAATGATATCTACGAACTGTTTCATGCACAATTGCGCGACTTGACAATAGAGGAATGCTGGGCTGTTTTATTGAATCAAGGCAATCGGATTATCGAAAAAGTTCGTATCAGTGGGGGAGGAATTACTGCAACTGCAGTCGACTTACGTGTCGTTCTTCGTGAAGCACTTCTACATCATGCTACAGGAATCGCCCTTGCTCACAATCATCCTTCCGGTACTTCACGCCCTAGTGCCGACGATGATCGTTTAACATCTCGTTTGGCTGAAGCTGCTAAGATAATGGAGATACGTCTCCTCGACCATTTAGTAATTTGTGATGGCTCGTATTATAGTTATGCAGATGAAGGCAGGCTCTCTTGATGAATGGCACGGACACTTGATGAACAAATAACTAACTAACCAAAATAGAATAGAATGAAGAATTTTTTGATGCTCTTTTGCTTGCTTCCGCTAGGACTTATGGCACAGACCACCTTTTCGGTAGAAGTCACCAACTCGTGGACTAAAAACAAAATAGATGAACCGGTAGTTGTTCAATTGGAACAGTTAAAAACCAACTTTGTAGTTCGTTCAGTAGTTGTAAGAGAAGGTAATTTTGAGATACCTTCCCAACTTGACGATTTAAATCAGGATCGTCGTCCGGATGAGCTTGCTTTTACCACCGATTTAAAAGCTGGGCAAAAGAAACTATTTACGATTACTCTTTCACCGGAACGCAAGGCAGATACGTATAAAGCACGTACTCATGCCCAAATGTATGCATACGATAAAACGCTGAAGCACGATTATCTGACTTCGGTTACCACTCCCGGAGGGAGCAATATTTACAGTGCCTTGTATCATCATGGTCCTGCTTTTGAGAGCGAGCTAGTTGCCTATCGTATCTATTTTAATGACTGGCAGACGGTAGACTGCTATACGAAGGTTAATAAGCAATTGGAACTCGAAGATACAAAATTCTATACTACCCCGGAACAGTTATCAAAGGGCTATGGTGATGATTGCTTAATAGTGGGGCAAACAGTAAGCGTAGGTACTTTAAAGGGTTGGGATGCCCAGAAACAGCAAGTAACAGCGATTTCACCCGTAGAGTATCGTACGGAGACAGTAATTTCTTCAGGCCCGGTTCGTGCTGTGGTGGAAGTAAAAGATGAAAATTGGCTTTATTCCGGCAAAGAACTTACCATGTGTACACAGTATTCATTATGGGCTGGTCATCGTGATGTAGCGGTAAAGGTTCGTTTTGCAGAACCTCTAGCAAAAGAGGTGTTTGCCACAGGTGTTTTGCGCAAAAAAGGAGATTCTGGATATAGTGATGGGAAAGGATTGCTGGGTGGATGGAGCATCGACTTCCCACAAGGTGATACGTTGAAATATAAGCGTGACACAGTAGGATTAGCG
>JAGPIY010000016.1 GCA_018054715.1 Bacteroidaceae bacterium | reverse complement strand
AGGACGTGATGTAGCACAAAAGATGCTGCAAGATAACGGTATTTACGATGTAACGGTTACTCACACTAACGGGCATCTGACCGACCACTACAACCCTGCAACCAAAACCGTGAATCTAAGCGACAGCGTTTATTCGAGTTGTTCTGTAATTGCGGCGGCTGTAGCAGCTCACGAATGCGGACACGCTTTGCAACATGCCAGAGCTTATGCTCCACTTACTTTACGTTCGGCGTTAGTACCTGTAGTGAGCTTCGCTTCACAATGGGTTACATGGGTTATTTTAGGAGGCATCTTATTAATGCGCACTCCTTTTGGTGCTAACCTTATGCTCGGTGGTATTATTTTGTTTGCATGTACTACCATTTTTAGCTTCATCACACTACCGGTAGAAATCAATGCTAGTCGCCGTGCCTTACAATGGCTCAACACAGCAGGCATTACCGACAGAAGTAATCACGCGCAAGCCGAAGACGGACTACGTGCAGCTGCATACACTTATGTAGTAGCCGCCCTATCCTCACTCGCAACACTAATTTATTATATTATGATTTATATTATGGGTCGCCGCAACTAAATTTTGCAGCCGCTCCTTTCTTATCAAAAAACATGGCACAGAAACCAAGCATACCCAAAGGGACACGCGATTTTTCACCAAGCGAGATGGTAAAACGAAATTATATATTCAATACCATCCGTGAGGTTTATCATCTTTACGGCTTCGAACAAATTGAAACTCCCTCCATGGAGAATCTCTCCACACTAATGGGAAAATATGGAGAAGAAGGTGATAAATTACTTTTCAAAATTCAAAATTCAGGAAACTATTTTTCGGAACTTACCGACGAAGAGTTACTTTCTCGCAACGCACCCCGTTTGGCAAGCAAGTTCTGCGAAAAAGGATTGCGTTACGATCTTACTGTTCCTTTTGCTCGCTATGTAGTGATGCATCGTGATGAATTGAGTTTCCCTTTTAAGCGCTACCAGATTCAACCGGTATGGCGTGCCGACCGTCCACAGAAAGGTCGCTATCGCGAATTCTATCAGTGCGATGCCGATGTAGTGGGTTCAGATTCACTACTTAACGAAGTAGAGTTAATGCAAATTGTAGATACCGTATTCAGTCGATTCGGCACACGTGTTTGCTTAAAAATCAACAATCGTAAAATTCTTTCGGGTATTGCTGAAATCATTGGAGAATCTGACAAGATTGTTACTTTGACCGTAGCTATTGACAAACTCGACAAGATTGGTCTTGAGAATGTAAATGCAGAATTGGCTAGCAATGGCATCAGTACAGAAGCCATCAGCAAACTACAACCAATCATTCGGTTAAGCGGCTCGAACGAAGAAAAGCTAGCTATATTGAAAGACGTTTTGGCAGAAAGCGAAATCGGATTAAAAGGTGTAGAAGAAAGTGCCTTCATTCTTCAAACCTTGTCTACAATGGGATTGAAGAACGAGATAGAGCTCGACCTCACCTTAGCTCGTGGACTAAACTATTACACAGGAGCCATCTTCGAAGTAAAAGCGCTTGATGTACAAATAGGTAGTATCACAGGTGGAGGCAGATACGACAACCTTACCGGAATTTTCGGACTGCCGGGGGTTTCGGGCGTAGGAATTTCGTTTGGCGCTGACCGCATCTTCGATGTATTAAATCAACTCGAACTATTCCCAAAAGAAGCCGTACGTGGCACTCAACTTCTTTTTACCAACTTTGGTGAAACAGAAGCTGCTTTCTGCCTACCTTTGCTTGCAAAAGTCCGGACTGCCGGAATACGTGCTGAGATTTATCCTGACGGCGTAAAGATGAAAAAGCAAATGAGTTATGCCAATGCAAAACAGATTCCATTTGTTGCCATTGTCGGTGAAGCTGAAATGGCAGAAGGAAAAATAATGCTAAAAGAGATGGAAAAGGGAGAACAAAAGCTCCTAACCATTGAAGAAGCCATCCGGGAAATTCAGCCCTATCATCCCTAGCGATACACTATAATACCACCGATGACCTTAAAATAAAAGAACGCATGTCTATATTCGACACTATTAACCAGAAACTAAACGACTTTACTCCGATTTCTTTAAAAGAGATGGGAGTAGTAAAGCTAATGAATCGTGTAGACACAAAATTTGTTGCTTCCACCAAGCAGCTGATACCTTTTCTTGCGATGATAGAAGATGACTATCTGGTACAAGAAATACAAGGGCGTCGTATCAGTGGATATAAAACTCTTTACTTCGATACCCCCGAACACACCATGTATCTGATCCATCAAAATGGAAGGGCAATCCGAGAAAAGATCCGGATGAGAGAATATATAGGGTCAGATCTCGTTTTTCTTGAGGTGAAAGACAAAAATAATCGGGGGCGTACTAAAAAAGTTCGCATAGAACTTCCGCAATGGGGAGACTACCAAAGCGATGAATGTTCTGAATTTCTTGGGCAACGAGCCAAATTTGAGCTTGAGCATATACAGCCTCACTTACAAAACACCTTTCAGCGCATTACACTAGTCAACAAGCAACGTACAGAACGGCTCACAATCGACTTAGCACTAAGTTTCTACAATCTGGAGATCAATACAGAAATAGATATGAGCGGAATCATGATTATTGAGCTGAAGCAAGATGGCTATTCCATGTCGCATAGCCGGAAAGTTTTGCGTAATTTGCGCATTCTTCCTATGGGCTTTAGCAAATACTGTATTGGGTGCGCACTCACCAATCCACAACTCAAACAGAACAATTTTAAAGATCGCCTGCGCGCGATTAATCGTATCGAAAAATTAACTCTTTAAATAACTAAATTCTTAATACCTTATGATGTTACTAAAAGAAGTGGCCGCTATAGCTAGCGATACACTCGCAAAAGTTCAAGACACAGCTATTACCACTGTAGTCGACACACTTGCACGTGCAAAAGATGCAGCTGCACACATGGCTGAAGATCCCGGTTTAGATGGCATGTTCGGCAATGAGGCAGTAGGAGGAGCTCCAATAGACGATCTGTACCAACTATTAACACGCTATATTGTTAACCTCGTGGTAGTCGGATTAATTATCCATTTTTTCTACTACCCTAAAAGTAAAAATCGGGAATATTATGTTTCTTTCTCACTGATCAATATAAGCGTCTTTTTACTAATATTCCTATTAGGTGGTGTAAAACTAAAAATAGGATTTGCACTAGGTATTTTTGCAATCTTCGGCATCATCCGTTACCGCACAGAATCGGTTGCTATTCGCGAAATGACGTATTTATTCCTAATCATAGCTATTTCTGTTATCAACGCTTTATCTACTCAAATCTCTCTTTGGGAATTAGTAGGAACAAACTCTCTCTTTTTGATTTCAGTATTCTTCATCGAGAATATTCGTTGGATAAAAAGCTACAACACAAAAATCATACGATACGATAAAATAGACCTCATCACGCCGGATAAAATAGATCTGCTAACTGCCGATTTAAAGAAACGCACCGGCCTCGATATTCGAAGAGTGGAAGTCGGAAGCATCGATTTCTTAAAAGACACTGTGCTAATCCGTATTTCGTATGTCTCAGAGCAGAAAGGCAATGCAGCAGATAAAATAAGCCGTTTACCCAAACCGGGAGAGGCGGATTCGTTTTAATCACCTTATTAAACTAATCGCATGAAAGCAACTCGGTTTTTGGCCTTTGCTGCCGCAATTTATTTATTTGTCCCTACTACGTTACGTGCACAACGCGACGATTGGGGCGCTAGTTATAATCTTCAACTTGAAAAAGAAATCACTAAAAAGTTCGATATCTCGTTCGAAGAAGAGTGGCGTACGCGCAACGATTTTCAAACTACGGATCGGTGGATGACTACAATCGGAGCAGACTACAAGCTAAACGAGATGCTGAAATTCGGTGCCGACTACTCGCTCATCAACTACAATTCACCTAATGCGAAGTTTGCACAGTGGGAAGTGCGCCATCGTTGGAGTGCTTATCTTACCGCAAGCGCAGAAGTGGGACGCGTAAAGATATCATTGCGCGAGAAATACCAACAAACCATACGTATGGGGGTACCTTCTGTTTCGAACGACTCGACTTATAACACCGAAACCTGTAAATGGGATAGCAATCCAAAAGAGCGCAGCAACCCTAAAAAGGTTTTACGTAGCCGCCTCGAACTTTCATACAACATTCGTAAATGCAAATTCGAACCTTTTGCTTCCGTTGAAGTTACCAATGCGCTAAACGACCCTGAAGAAGATGGAATTTCGCGAATACGTTATACCATTGGCACAGAATACAAACTGAATAAACAGAGTAGCATTAATGTATTCTATCGTTTTAATGACGAACGTGAATTGGGAGATTCTTCCGATCGTGAAATAGATTCACACTACCTTGGCGTAGGCTTCTCACATAAATTCTAACTCCTTAATCCTGATAAAACGATGAGAAAGCTATTATTTCCACTCCTTTGCTTGTGCCTCTTTTCTGCATGCAAGGACGACACTGAATATTCTTTTGTTTCCGACTACGGAGTATATATCACTTATGCAGATGGCAATGTGACGATTAAAAACCCCGTAAACGATGGAGGTGTAAGCATCTCCTGTGAAGGGGAACACGTTACAGTAAATGCGTCAGCCAATGACGTTACATACTTTCTTAGTGGGACTTCAACCAACGGTTCTTTTACCATTGAGAGCAGCAAACATAGCCAAAATGTGGTGCTAAATGGGCTAACATTAACCAATCAAAATGGAGCTGCAATCAATATTCAAACGAAAAAAGAAACCAGCATTGTACTTCCCGAAGGAACCACTAACAAGCTGATCGACGGAGGTGCAGCCGATGCCGACAGCAGCAAAGCAACCCTATTTAGTGAAGGTGAACTAATTTTTACCGGCACAGGAGGTTCTCTTTATGTAGAGGGCAATCGCAAACACGGCATTTGCAGCGACGACTATATTGACATCAAAAGTGGTAATATACAAATCAAAGGCAACGCTTCCGATGGCATTCATGTACACGACTACTTTGCCATATCGGGCGAAAAAACCAAACTCACTATTGAGACTTTAAGTGATGCCATCGACTGCGATCGTGGATATATTGATATTTATGGAGGCATACTCGACTTAACTGCAGGCGACAAAGGTATCGCCACCAGTTCCGACTCAGTAGAACTCGACCGCGACATTCGCATCTATGCCGGTACCATCAATATTGCTTCACTGCAAACAGTCGAAAAAGATCTTACCGGATATGGCATACGTTCTACAGGCGATTTGCACATTGAAGGAGGCAACATTACCATCAACACTAAGAAAAAGGCTATCAGTGCGGGTAAAAGTGACGATAACGATGTGTTTCAACCACAGAAGATGTACATTGACGGAGGCACTATCGTATGCGCCGGTACGGTACGTCCACTCGAAAATTTAGGCTATCAACCTGCCATTTACTATGGCAATAGCAGCAACCTTAGCAAGGGAAGTTATATATACTTCAAAAGCTCCGAGGGACAAACACTGGCCTCACTCATCACTTTGAACAAAGCCAAACGCTTCTTTTACAGCTCACCGAGCCTCGTACTTGGAAATACTTATTCCGTATACAACAGTGCCGTAAAATTGATTAGCATAACTACAAGTAATGCACTCAGCTATATTGATAACTCAGGTACTATTGATGAAGAGGAATAAAAATGATGACATTCTTTTCATGAAACGATAATAAGCTTTTCGTAAAAAGACAATATTCTTTCTATGAAAAGCCCTACGGCAAAACAGGAAAAGCCCTACTGCAAATTTAATTTTGCCGTAGGGCTTTTCTACAATAGTTGCTTTTCAAATAAGAGAATGTAGCTTTTCTTTTTCTAGAAACATCAGGTCTAAAAATATCAAACAATGGGTTCTCCAATCAACGTGGCAGAAGAAGAAGAGAGGATACGTACTTTTACATAATCACCAATACGATACTCTTTTCGATCGAATACAACGACCCTATTTTGTTCGGTACGGCCAAAAAGCTGATCTTTGCTACGCTTGGAAACGCCTTCTACAAGGACTTCGAACTCCCGACCCACACAACGTTGATTGGCAGCAGCAGAAAGTTCGTTTTGCAACGCAATAATTTCGTTCAATCGCGTCACTTTAACTTCCTCCGGTACATCGTCCTCCAAATGCTTTGAAGCATAAGTACCCGAACGCTCTGAATATTTAAACATAAACGCTGAATCATATCCACACATGCGCATCAAGCTCAACGATTCCTGATGCTCGGCTTCCGTTTCCCCCGAGAAGCCACAAAAAATATCGGTAGTCAACCCACATTCGGGTACAATCTGTCGAATTGCTTCTACGCGACTTAAATACCATTCACGGGTATATTTACGATTCATGCGTTGCAACACCGCCGAGCTACCGCTTTGTACGGGGAGATGGATGTGCTTACAAACATTGGGCTCCTCGGCAATAACATGCAACGTTTCATCGCTCATATCTTTAGGATGCGAAGTCGTAAAGCGGATGCGTACGCCCGGAGCAGAACGTGCTACCGTACGCAATAAGATCGGAAAGGTAATAGCTTCAGGAGCTTCTGCTTCTGCGATAGCCGCAGCAGGTTGGAAAAGATACGAATTAACGTTCTGCCCCAACAATGTAATTTCTTTATATCCACGTTGACATAAGTCGCGTACCTCGGCAAGAATGCTTTCAACATCGCGACTACGTTCACGGCCACGTGTGTAAGGAACAATGCAATAAGTACAAAAGTTATTACAACCTCGCATGATGCTTACGAAGCCCGAAATATGGTTTCCGCAGATACGTTGTGGAATTACCTCACGATAGGTTTCTGTGGTACTAAGTTCTACATTAATGGCAGGTTGACCGGCTTCAACGGAAGCAAACAAGTCGGGCAAAGTTAGATATGCATCGGGGCCGGCTACTAAGTCGACATGATGATTTTTTATCAAATCCTCCTTCACATGCTCGGCCATACAACCTACTACGCCGATAATTAAATTCTGCTTGTGCTTCCGCATGCCATGCAGATGCGTCAAACGATTGTATATTTTTTGTTCAGCATTTTCACGTACCGAACAAGTGTTTAGCAGAATAGCATCTGCCTCTTCTATCTGTTCCGTTACCGTATAATCTGCCATCTTCATAATGCTGGCAATCACCTCACTATCGGCTACATTCATCTGGCAACCGTAAGTTTCTATAAATAGCTTCATACCTTTGTTTTTGCTCGTTTTTTTCCTAAAAGACTTCTATTTGAGCCGTTTATTCTAATAAATACTTAATTTGCGGCAAAGGTACAAAAAAAACAGCGCATTCGTTTTGCCATTGACGAAAAGTTTGCTATTTTTGCAGAACAAAATAGAATACCACCATATAATGACAACGAAAGAAATGAACCACTTCTTTAAACTTTCCGGTATAGCTTTATTAGCTGCTATCGCTTTCTCTTTTTCGAGCTGTGTAGATGGCAACGATGAAGACGATCAACGCATATATGCAAGTTGCGGATTTCAAATCCAAGAAAGTGCAGGAGACGTAGAAGCTGCTGAAAGCTACATGCTAAACCTCGTAAAAGAGCATTTACCTGTAACGTACAAAGACTCACTTGGATATTACTACTATTTCCACGAGTATTCAAGCGAAACGTTATGCCAAGAATTCTTCACTAATCGTGCGGCATTTGTAACCAACATAACGGACAGCCTCAAAGCCACCTGGCCTGATTCAATTGTATATACAGGCCATCCTTCTGCTTTTGTGTTTTTTTATACCCCAAATTACAACAATTCAACCAAGGGAGGAGCATACATTCACAAACCCGACTTAATTACAACGAACTGGCGAACTACCAATGCAAACTCTCCCTTCAGCAACATTGATATTAAATCCGTAAAAACAGGAACATTGGCTTACAATGTAACTGCCACCACCTCTGAAGGAGTAAGTAAGCAATTCTACCTTTTCCGTTCGGGCTACAACTTAAAATTAGCCTCCACTGCAAAAACCGACGGAACTACTGAACCAAGCACTTTCGACTATGAATTTTCTTTTGCCCCCAAAGGTAAAACATTCTATCTGAAAAGTGATCCGACTATTATCTTCGAAAAGATAAATACATCTAACTAGTTTTATTTTTTCTACCCCCCCCCATTTAATTCTTCTCACAATGAAAGATTTTCTCCCTTTAGTTGTTATCATAGGCATTATCGTCTTCAAGATTATAAAAGCTCGACAAGAACAGCAGCGCCAAGAAGCTGACCGTGAAATGGAGTCATCGGAAAACCCCTACATTGGTGATGAAACTGCGCCACTACCCGAAAGGAGAAAAAGGCTTTCTGAGATTCCACGAGCTTCAATGTCCACTCCTTCTCATTCTCAGCAAGCATCTTTGGCTATAAATGAGCCGGCTAGCATTTTGCATCCAAGTGCGCATTCAACGATGCACACTCCTACAAAAAAAGAAAAAACTTCGCCGGTATTATCATCAGCTGAATGCGAAAATGAATATGAAATTCATTCACTGGAAGAGGCAAAGAGGGCTTTTGTATACAGCGAAATATTTACTCGAAAATATTAAATTACCTTTTAAACAAGCTATGGCATATAATTTTATTTCTGCAGCAGAGGCTGCTCAATATGTAAAAGATGGATATAACATCGGATTAAGTGGCTTTACACCAGCCGGAACCGCAAAAGGCGTAACGAGCGAAATCGCTAAGATGGCAGAAGCTGAACATGCAGCCGGTCGACCTTTTCAAATTGGAGTTTTTACCGGAGCTTCTACCGGAAATAGTTGCGATGGAGTTCTCTCGGAAGCTAAAGCAATTCGATTCCGTGCCCCTTATACTACCAATTCAACATTTCGCAAAGCTGTAAATGCAGGTGAAATCGCCTACAAAGACATGCACTTAAGCGAGATGGCACAAGAGGTAAGATATGGCTTCCTTGGGAAGGTAAATGTAGCCATTATAGAAGCTTGCGAAATTACTGAAGACGGAAAAATATACCCTACTGCGGCGGGTGGCATCACCCCCACGGTTAGTCGATTAGCCGATCAAATTATCATTGAATTAAATGCCTTCCATAGTCCAAAATCGATTGGAATGCACGATCTATACGAACCTCTCGATCCACCTTATCGCAAAAGTATCGATATTTTCAAGCCAAGCGACCGTATTGGAAAACCTTATGTACAAGTAGATCCCAAAAAGATTGTCGGAGTTGTAGAAACGAATTTGCCTGATGAAGCACGTAGCTTTACAGCAGCAGATCCATTGACAGATCAAATCGGACAGAACGTAGCCGACTTCTTAATTGCTGATATGAAACGCGGCATCATCCCATCAACCTTTCTACCGCTTCAAAGTGGTGTCGGTAATATAGCCAATGCAGTATTAGGAGCATTAGGAAGGAGTAGTTCAATCCCTGCCTTCGAGATGTACACGGAAGTTATTCAGGATTCAGTAATCGGACTAATGCGCGAAGGACGTATTAAATTTGGTAGTACGTGCTCTCTTACGGTAACGAACGATTGCCTTACAAGCATTTATGATGATATCGAATTTTTCCGTGACAAGCTTGTAATGCGCCCTAGCGAAATATCAAATAACCCTGAGGTGATCCGTCGTTTAGGGGTTATTTCTATTAATACAGCGATCGAAGTAGACCTTTACGGCAATGTGAACTCCACTCATATTACGGGTACTAAAATGATGAACGGAATCGGTGGATCGGCCGACTTTACGCGCAATGCGTACCTTTCTATCTTTACATGCCCTTCTGTGGCTAAAGACGGTAGAATCAGCTCTATTGTACCTATGGTTTCACATGTGGATAGTAGTGAGCACTCTGTGGATATCATTATCACGGAACAAGGCGTAGCCGACCTCCGCGGAAAGAGCCCGAAACAACGTGCTGAACTAATCATTGAGAATTGCGCTAATCCGGCTTACCGCCCTATTCTCCGTGATTACTTAAAAATTGCAGGTAACAAGCTACAAACACCACACTCTATTAAACAGGCTTTGGCGATGCACGCTGCACTTTTAAAAGAAGGCGACATGAAACTTACAAAGTGGGTCGACTAATCAGCCTGAAGAGTTCTTGCTTTTAAACTCTTCAGGCCTATTTTGTTGATCGACTGCAATATAGGGCACAAGCTGAAGGGTGAAGGGATAAACGGAGAATTCTCCATACAAGAAAAAACATGTGCTTGCGGAGAATTTACCGTTGCAAACAAACTAGGAAACAACAAGAGGCAGCCTCATCTGAGGCTGCCTCTTGTTGTTTTTCAACGAAAGAATTCATCCGCTTTCTATGCAGATGCGGCTTCGTTCTACAAGCTTTGCATGTCGTTTAGTTTCTTATAATAGCCACCCTTTTCTAATAGCTCTTCGTGAGTACCTCGCTCAACAATCTCTCCCTCAAATAAGACACAGATTTCATCGGCTGTACGAATAGTGCTTAGTCGATGAGCTATAGCGATGGTGGTACGCGTCTTCATCAAACGCTCGAGAGCTTCCTGTACAAGGCGTTCACTTTCCGTATCAAGTGCTGAAGTGGCTTCATCAAGAATAAGTATCGGAGGATTCTTTAAGATTGCTCTGGCAATACTTACACGCTGACGCTGACCTCCTGAAAGACGGCAACCACGATCGCCCACAAAGGTATCATACCCTGCTTCGGTTTCCATGATGAAATCGTGTGCATTGGCTATCTTAGCAGCTTCTATTACTTGCTCCATAGTGGCATTATCTACCCCGAAAGCAATATTATTAAAGAAAGAATCATTAAAAAGAATAGCTTCTTGATTGACATTTCCAATTAGACTACGAAGATTGATTAAGGTTGTATCTTTGATATTCATTCCATCAATCAATACTTCTCCTTCCTGCACATCGTGATAACGAGGTAATAAATCGACCAAAGTTGATTTTCCTGAACCTGATTGACCTACCAACGCGATAGTCTTTCCCTTTTCTACCACTAAATTGATGTGCTTTAATACCTCCCGAGAGGAAGAAGAATAAGTGAAAGACACATCTCGAAATTCCACTTTTTCTTTTAACTCATGAATTGGATGAGGATGAAGAGGTTCTTTAATTGGATTTTCTGCATTCAAAATCTTATCCACACGCTCCATTGAAGCCAATCCTTTCGGAATATTGTAACCTGCCTTTGAGAACTCTTTAAGTGGATTTATCACGCTATAAAGCATCACTAAATAGAATATAAACTGGGGAGCCTGAATCGGCGAATGACCATCTAAAATAAGTTTTCCGCCAAACCAAAGTACAAGCACAATAATGCAAGTGCCAAGAAATTCACTCATGGGATGAGCCAACTGCTGACGAGTACTTACCTTCATTGAGGCTGTACGAAGTTCATCGCTGCAAGTATTAAAGCGCTTAATCATCTTTTCCTCTGCAATAAAGGCTTTAATAATACGCAAGCCGCCTAAACTTTCCTCTAGTTGAGCCATGGTATCACTCCATCTGGCCTGAGCTGTAAGCGATTGTGCCTTTAGTTTTCGACCAACAACACCTATTAGCCAACCCATAATCGGTAATACAGCAAGGGTGAAAAGAGTTAGTTGCCAACTCGTATAAATTAACGTAGCAAAATAAGTAACAATAAGAATCGGATTCTTCAGCAACATATCAAGTGAGGAGGTGATTGAGTTCTCTACTTCATTCACATCACCACTCATTCGAGCAATAATATCTCCTTTGCGCTCGTCACTAAAAAAGCCTAACGGAAGATACATTACTTTACGATAAACCAATGTACGAATATCTCTTACTACACCCGTACGTAAAGGAATCATCACTGCAGAGGATGCAAAATAGCAAGCTGTTTTTAACAGAGTCATTACCGCTAAAAACACACCTAATATTAATAGAACATCCGACTCTCCATACTCTGCAATCAGTTGCTGCATATAATAGTAGAAATTATTCTTTGCAATCTCACCCATAGAAGCAGTTGAACTCCAATCCATAAATCGATAGACTGTAGAATCCATCTGGAAAAGAATTTGTAGTATCGGTATTAGCAGCGCAAACGAGAATACGTTTAAAGCGGCTGAAAGGATATTGAAAAGTACGGCAAAACCGATGTATTTTTTATAAGGTGGCACAAAGCGCCGCATTATCCGAAAGAATTCTTTCATATTAGTTTTAAATGTTTTTACTGCTTATCATCTTTAATATATAAGCTCCAAAGATACGAAAAAAAAGTATATTCAAAATCTATTTGAAGAAAAAACAAGGGCCATGACAGAAACATATATAGTTTCCAAACACGACCCTCGTTTGTTATCTAATTCTCTATTTTATCTACTTGCGCGCTTACGTTCATTCTCATCGAGAATAATCTTACGCATACGCATGTTTTTAGGAGTAATCTCTACATATTCATCCTCTTTGATGTACTCAAGAGCCTCTTCCAAAGAGAAGATTATAGGTGGAATCAATTTGGCTTTATCATCAGAACCGGAAGCACGCATGTTGGTAAGCTTCTTCGATTTCGTTACATTTACCACAAGGTCATTATCTTTGCAATGCTCACCCATAACCTGACCGGCATAAACCTCTTCTTGCGGAGAGATAAAGAATCGGCCACGATCTTGCAACTTATCAATTGCATATGCAAAAGCAGTACCGCTTTCCATAGCAATAATAGAGCCGTTTATACGACGCTGTATTTCACCTTTATAAGGTTGATATTCTTTAAAACGGTGTGCCATGATAGCCTCACCTTGAGAAGCTGTCAACACGTTGTTACGAAGACCAATAATACCACGAGAAGGCATATTGAATTCAAGGTTTACACGTTCGCCCACACTCTCCATGGCTACCATTTCGCCTTTACGACGAGTCACCATATCGATAATTTTACTTGAGAACTCTTCTGGCACATTTACTGTCAATTCCTCTACAGGTTCACACTTTACGCCATCAATTTCTTTAATAATAACCTGAGGCTGTCCCACCTGAAGTTCATAGCCTTCACGACGCATGGTTTCGATCAAAACCGAAAGGTGCAATACACCACGACCAAAAACGAGCCATTTGCCGTCCTCTTCACTCTTAATGACACGCAAAGCAAGGTTCTTTTCAAGCTCCTTATCCAAACGATCCTGTATGTGACGTGAAGTTACGAATTTACCATCCTGTCCATAGAAAGGAGAATCGTTAATAGCAAAAAGCATCGACATCGTTGGTTCATCAATAGCAATAGGGGTAAGAGGTTCGGGATTTTCCAAATCGCAAACAGAATCGCCAATATCAAAGTTATCCAATCCTACCAAAGCACAGATATCACCAGAAGAGACAGAAGCTGTTTTCGCACGGCCCATTCCTTCAAATATATGCAATTCTTTAATTTTAGATTTTACAGCGGAACCATCACGTTTTACCAAATTAATAGTCATGCCTTCAGTCAGTGTACCACGATGTACACGGCCAACGGCAATACGTCCGGTATATGAAGAATAATCAAGCGAAGTAATTAGCATTTGTGGAGTACCTTCCAATTGCTCTGGAGCGGGTATATGTTCAATAATGCAATCCAACAAAGGAACAATATCTTCTGTAGGCTGTTTCCAGTCAGTACTCATCCAACCATTCTTTGCAGAACCATAGATGACAGGAAAATCCAATTGGTCTTCTGTAGCATCTAGATTGAACATCAAATCGAATACCATTTCGTACACCTCGTCAGGACGACAGTTAGGTTTATCTACTTTGTTAATTACAACAACAGGCTTCAATCCTATTTCTAGCGCTTTTTGCAGCACGAAACGGGTTTGAGGCATTGGGCCTTCGAAGGCGTCCACAAGAAGTAAACAGCCGTCGGCCATGTTCAATACGCGTTCTACTTCACCACCGAAGTCCGAGTGACCCGGAGTGTCGATAATATTAATCTTGGTGCCTTTATAATCAATTGACACATTTTTAGAGAGAATCGTTATACCACGTTCACGCTCTAAATCATTGTTATCCAGTATTAATTCACCTTTGTTTTGGTTCTCACGGAAAAGATTTCCGGCAAGCAACATCTTGTCGACCAAAGTTGTCTTGCCATGGTCCACGTGGGCTATAATGGCAATGTTTCTAATATTCTGCATGTTATACCTATATAATTCGCTGCAAAGATACGTAAAAAACGGGAGACCTATTCATTTTTTTACAAAAAAAAGCATGAGCCCAGAAATAAAGAGACAAAAAGAAGGGCATGATTTTCATTTAATAATCTTTCTAACAAAGGAATTTATTAAAAAACTATTAGATTATTTAGGAGTTCTAAAACAAGTTCAAAAAAAAATTTTGCTATCTTTGTCACATAAATTCGACGTAAGTTACGTTATACTTTCAAATAAAAGATAAGAAACAATGATTCGACCCTCAAAAAGCTCCGATTTCGATGAGATTTATGCAATCATCAATGATTCAGCAAGTGCGTATAAAGGAGTAATACCTAGTGACAGATGGCATGAACCATATATGAGTAAAGAGCAGTTACGAGCAGAGATAGCAGATGGAATTAAATTCTTTTGTTCTTGCGAAAATGGAGTAATTGAAGGAGTAATGGGATTTCAAGAGAAGGATGACGTCAACTTAATTCGCCATGCTTATGTACGAACCAATATACGTAATCGAGGAATTGGCGGACTGCTACTAGAGCATTTACGAGAATTCTCAAAAAAGCCTATTCTAATAGGCACTTGGGCAGATGCTTCGTGGGCTATTCGTTTTTATGAAAAACATGATTTTCAAATAGTAGTAGGAACAGAAAAAGATCAACTACTAAAAAAATATTGGACAATTCCAGAGCGACAAGTAGAAACCTCTGTAGTATTAAAGGAGCTTAGCTACTGCTCTGCCGGCATCTAACTCAAAACTACAATTGATCATTCTGAACCAGCGTAATAACTCGTTCAGTGAGTTTGTCCTCGCCCTTCGAATTAAAATTCTTTTTCAAGCTAGCACCAAAGAAACAAGCTAGACCTTGATAAACCTGCGCACGGGCAGCTCCCACAAAAGCACGAATTATATCATAAGAAGGTGAAGAACATTGTCGATCGACCATCTTTATTAATAGTTTTCCTTGAGTCAGGGAGAGCTTCTTAAAATCTGGTTTAAATTGATCCATCATCCCACGTTCTACCGCTTTAAGATGGGCACTACGCTCTTTCTCCGGAAGCGTATTCACATATTCGTAAGTCTCAATTATTGTATTATTAATCATGATGGCCAACGGATAAACTCGCTTGACATTGTATACTAATCGTTGATAGTTCTTCCAATCTTTGTTGTTTTTAAAAGTCAATGGTCTATACACATACAAATCCCTATATTGAAAAAAAGGAATTGTATCTCCCTCATAGATGCAATCACCCACATACGTAAAAAAAGCGCGCTTTTGCTCATAGCTCTCATTGCTCTGCGCTCTTAAAGGAGACAATGCACATAAAAGGAGCAACACACTCAATAGAGTAAGAGTAATCAGAAAACTCTTCTTTTTAGGTTTCACTGGTTTCATTTTATTCTTTAACGAGCACAAAAATAATGCTTTCATGCGACATAACAACCAGCTTTTGAGAAGAATTTTCGTATATGACTTGCAGAATGCTTATTTTTAACCTAACTTTGCGGCTAGTTAAAGAAATTAAGACTATGATTCTTTTTGATTCTCCTATTTTTGGACCTGTGCACTCTCGCCGATTGGGTGTTTCGCTCGGTATAAACTTATTACCTAGCGATGGGAAGGTTTGCTCATTCGACTGTATCTATTGCGAGTGTGGTTTTAACGCTGATCATCGCACACGCAAAAAGCTACCCACTAAAGAGGAAGTTGCCGAAGCACTCGAAGCAAAACTTTGTGCAATGAAGGAGGAAGGAGTCTTACCCGATGTAATTACATTTGCAGGCAATGGAGAGCCCACTTTACATCCACAGTTTCCAGAGATTATCGACTTCACCATTGCATTACGCGATAAATATTGTCCGGCTGCAAAGGTTAGTGTGTTAAGTAATTCTACTCGCATCCACAAACCCGCTGTGCATGCCGCTTTAATGAAGGTAGATAACAACATTTTAAAACTCGACACAATTGATGAGAACTACATTCGCCTACTCGATCGGCCGAACGCTTCTTTCGATTTAACAAAAACGATTGCCGAGCTAAAACGATTCGAAGGACATGTAATCATTCAAACCATTTTCCTAAAGGGCATTTACCATGGGAAAGATATTGACAACACAAAAGACGAATACGTGTTACCTTGGCTAGACGTAGTGCGTAGCATCGAACCTAGCGAGGTTATGATTTATACTATCGATCGTGAAACGCCACAACAAGGGTTACAAAAAGCCGCACCCAAAGAGTTGGATCGCATTGTCGAACTCTTGCAAGGTGCGGGATTAAAAGCGAGCGCTTCGTATTAACGGAAACGCGATTCTAAACATTATCTACTACGACTGCTACCGGTACGGCTAGTATTGTTAGAAGTCTTATTAGTAGATCCATTGCTCGAATTATCTTTAGCAGAAGCACTGCGTGTAGGTCTATTTACACTCATGCCTTCTCTGCGTTTTGTCTTTGCATCATCATAGGTATACTTACGCGAAGTATAAGGAGAAACATCAGTAGGAGTTGCACCGTTACCCAATGTTGAAGCAGAACGACTTGCACGCCCACCATTGTTGAGGTTCTGATTCTGAGTATTCTGATTAGAAGACTGATCAGAAGTACGACTATTACGATACGATTCTTGCGGTGATTTCTGATTCTCTTTATAAGCATTTCTTTCTTTCGAAGGCCCATCATTATAACGATTCTTTGCCGAGTTACGATCATGACGGGTATATTGCGGATGCGAATTATTCAAAAAATCGGAAGTACGATTTCGCGAATAGTTTTCTTCTGCACGTGCAGTTACCGGACGTGAATAAGTACGATGGTCATATCGTCCGTGATAATAGCTTTTTTTGGCATAATTTCCATGATGATGTTCCCCTGCATACACACGTAAGGTATGTGGAAAATCGAAATAGAACATTCCATGAGGATAAGCTTGGCACACTCTTAAATAATAGGAACCGGAATAGCGATAGATAGGACGATAGAAGTATTCAATATTCACAAAGCGACGGAATTGCGAATCGCTCAAAATCCAACGTAGATCCTCCGAGCGCAAGTCGAGTGCCTCATAATACACATCGTAATATTCATCATATCCCTGTGCGATGAGCGCCAATTTAAAACGAACGGCACAGAAAAAATCGTAATTCACTTCGTACACATCATTGTACTGTCGGGGAGTAAAATTTAATTCATACGCCATTTTATCGGTTAGGAAGCGTGAATTTTCGCGTACCTGAGAAATGCTCCAAGGACTCCAGGCTTTTAGGTTTGAGGCGGATAACGATATTAGCATTACCACCACGAGGGAAATAAAGTTCTTCATAAGTCTCTCTTTTTTCGTAATTATATAACTGCAAAGCTAAGATAATTCCACGAGAGTAGCAAACTTATCCTCACAAAAATATCAGGCTGTCACAAAAAATTATGTATCTTTGCACAAAAAACAAAACTAAATGATTGTTTGCATCGCCGAAAAACCAAGTGTAGCACGCGAAATAGCCGCCATAGTAGGCGCCACTACCAAAAGAGATGGATACCTAGAGGGAAATGGATACCAAGTTACCTGGGTATTCGGTCATCTTTGTACACTGAAGGAACCTCACGAATACACTTCTGAATGGAAATCGTGGCGGCTGGAGTCGCTACCCATGATTCCACCTCGCTTTGGTATCAAACTAATTAATCAGGATTCCTCAAAACGTCAGTTTCATATCATCGAACAACTTTTCCAGAAGGCCGAACGTATCATAAACTGCGGGGATGCGGGACAAGAAGGAGAACTCATCCAACGTTGGGTGATGCAGAAAGCGGGAGTCACTTGTCCTGTTCAACGACTTTGGATATCTTCTCTAACAGAAGAAAGTATCCGCGAGGGCTTCTCAAAGCTACGCGATCAAAGCGAGTTTCAAAGTCTGTACGAAGCCGGACTCAGTCGCGCCATTGGCGACTGGACACTCGGTATGAATGCTACACGCCTTTACACTTTAAAATATGGACAACATAAACAAGTCCTTTCCATCGGCCGTGTGCAAACCCCTACTCTGGCACTTATTGTAGCTCGCCAAAAAGAAATTGAAAATTTCCAGCCCGAAGCTTACTGGGAATTAAAAACGGTTTATAGAGATACTACCTTTAGTGCAACCCAAGGACGCTTCAGTACAGAAGAAGAGGGACGTCAGTTTCTGGAAACCGTTAAAACCGCTCCTTTTGTTGTAACTGAGGTCGGCACTAAACAAGGTACGGAATACGCACCACGACTCTTCGACTTGACTTCCTTGCAAGTAGAATGCAATAAGCGCTTTGCGTTTTCAGCAGAAATTACGCTGAGCCTCATCCAGAGTCTCTACGAAAAGAAATTCGCCACTTATCCACGTGTGGATACCACATTCTTAAGTGATGATATTTATCCCAAATGCCCGGCTACCTTGAAAGGGTTGGCTCAAATGCCTGCCTATGCTACGCTAGCAGGAGTTTTAGAAGGCAGGAAACTCCCCAAATCGAAGAAAGTATTCGATAATGCGAAAGTAACCGACCACCATGCTATTATTCCCACAGGGATTCCTCCACAGGGATTAACCGACATGGAAAAGCATGTTTTCGACCTCATCGCACGTCGTTTTATTGCGGTATTCTATCCCGACTGCAAAATTTCTACTACCACCGTACTCGGCGAAGTAGAAAAGATTGGCTTTAAAGTCACCGGACGCCAGATTCTCGTCCCTGGTTGGAGAACAGTATTCCTTAAAACGACTACGGAGGATACGACCGATGAAAACGCACAAAACGAGGAAGAACGCACACTACCCGATTTTGTAAAAGGTGAAAGCGGCCCTCATGTATCCGATTTAACCGAGAAATGGACGCAACCTCCAAAGCCTTATACGGAAGCGACTCTACTCCGTGCAATGGAAACTGCTGGTAAATTGGTAGAAAATGAAGAGTTACGCGATGCATTGAAAGAGAATGGAATTGGGCGGCCTTCTACACGTGCCAATATTATCGAAACACTTTTCAAACGGCATTATGTACGCAAAGAGCGTAAAAATCTGATTGCTACTCCCACAGGCGTAGAGTTAATTGACACTATCGATGAAGAGCTGCTTAAATCGGCTGAATTAACCGGACTTTGGGAGAAAAAGCTACGCGGCATTGAGAAGAAAGAGTACGATGCCAAACTATTTCTCGAAGAACTGAAAGAGATGGTCACCGAAATTGTACAAAAAGTGTTGACTTCACAAGCTCGGAGAATTACTGCCGTTGAAA
>JAGPIY010000129.1 GCA_018054715.1 Bacteroidaceae bacterium | reverse complement strand
TTCCCATTCCGAACAGAGAAGTTAAGCCCGATCACGCCGATGGTACTGCGAAAGTGGGAGAGTAGGTAGCCGCCCTTTTTTTAAAGAAGCCTTCAACATGAACTTGTTGAAGGCTTCTTTTCGTGTTTAAATGGATAGGATTTATTTTAAAATTCTGTAAATAAACTTAAGACAATATTCTCATGATTTATTCGTTTTATTAACTAATGAAGGTTAACTAATTACTTATGTATTTTTGGGATAGATTTAGAACGATAAAAAGTTTACTAGTCATCGTAGCTTTGCTCTTGGCCTTAGCTATTGTTGTAGCCTCACATTTTCTTATAAGAGATCTTCGTACGGAAGAGAGCAAGAGAATGGAAATTTGGGCTGATGCAATGCGCTCATTAAATAGTGCAGATGAACATACCGATTTGACTCTTGTGCTGAATGTTCTGAACAATAATGCCACAATTCCTACCATTGTGCGCGGAAGAGAAGGGGATATCCAAGATTTTCGTAATATAGATGTTCCTGCTAATGCTGAAGAGAATTATTTAAAAAATAAGGCGACAGAATTTGCTGCAAATGGTCGCTGTATTCGCATTTACTTATTAACGGATAAATTAGCAGACCCAAAGAAAAAAGCCAAACTAAAAAATGTGGATTATATTGATGTGCTTTATGATGATTCTAATCTCCTGAAGCGCTTGTACTATTATCCTTACATCCAATTAGTCGTTATGCTACTTTATATTGCAGTGGCAATTATGGCGCTAATGAGCTTAAAGCGTTCCGAACAGAACAAAGTATGGGTTGGCTTGTCGAAAGAGACTGCTCATCAGCTAGGCACTCCCATCTCTTCTATGATGGCTTGGAGTGATATTCTTCGAACGAACTATCCAAACGACGAATTAATCGTGGAAATGGATAAAGATATATTGCGTTTACAGCTGGTAGCAGATCGCTTTTCAAAAATAGGTTCGAATCCGGAATTACAGTTTACGAAATTAGGTGATGTACTTGATAACGTTATCGATTATATTCAGCGTCGTTGTTCAAAATGTGTGACATTCGAACGTAATTATTCTTCGTTTTCCGATTGTCAGGTGAAACTAAATCCTCCTCTTTTTGAATGGGTTATTGAAGTGCTTTTGAAGAATGCAGTGGATGCTATGCAAGGGAAAGGACTTATAAAAATAGAGGTTGCCGAAACGGCTAAAAAAATATGCATAGATATAACAGATACGGGAAAAGGTATTCCAAAATCGAAATTAAAAACAGTTTTTTCACCTGGATATACGACCAAAAGTAGAGGTTGGGGATTGGGACTTTCGTTAGCAAAACGAATAATAGAGGAATGCCATGGAGGAAGCATCTTTGTGCGTCGAAGTGAACTGAATAATGGCACAACTTTTAGAATAGAGCTTAAAAAATGAAGATTTCTCTGGCTTTTATGTGGTAATCCCAATAATTATTTGTATCTTTGCACCCCAAATGGATAAATTGTATAGATACATAATTGATCTAAAAGGAATGAAAGGGGATCAGCAAATTGAGACAATTCAGCTTGATGATCACTTTTTTTCAGCAATTGAGGCTACTGAAATTCAGAAAGGAAACCTTACTTGCGTTGTAGAAGTTTCTCAAAATCTAGGTGGGTATGAATTAACGTTTCATACAGAAGGTTTTGTTATAGTGCAGTGTGATCGTTGTCTTGATGAAATGCTATTACCCGTTGTTGCTGAGAATCGTTTAAATGTGAAGTTTGGCGAGGAAAATATAGATGAAGGAGATGATTTAATAGTTGTTTCTGAAGAAGAAGGAGTACTCGATTTGGCATGGCACATTTATGAATTTATTGTATTGGCTTTGCCGATACAGCATGTGCATAAGCTAGGCGAGTGCAATGAAATGATGTATGAAGAGTATTCTAAACACTTGGTAAGTGCGAATGATTTGGATCTAGATGAAGAAGATACAGAGGATGATGATGAATTTAACGCAAATGAGGAGCGAAGTGAAAAGGCTTCGATTGATCCGCGTTGGGAAAAACTGAAGGATGCCTTTGTTACCAAAGGCTCTGCTGAAAATTGAATTTAAATAACAAATAAATATAAGTAAAATGGCACATCCTAAAAGAAAGCAGTCTAAAACAAGAACTGCAAAAAGAAGAACTCATGACAAAGCCGTTGCTCCTACATTGGCACTTTGTCCAAACTGTGGTGAATGGCATGTTTACCACACAGTTTGTGGGGCTTGCGGTTATTACCGTGGCAAGTTGGCGATTGTAAAAGAAGCAGCTGTTTAATTACAGTCACCAAATTACTGGTACTTAAATTAAAATGTCAGGGGCCAGAGAGTCACCCTCTCTGGCTTCTTGTGTTTTCTAGAAGTACTTTGTGTCTATTTAAAGAACTAATCAAATGGAAAAGATAAATGCGGTAATCACTGGTATTGGAGGTTATGTACCTGATTATGTGTTGACTAATGATGAACTTTCAAAAATGGTTGATACGAATGATGAATGGATCATGACTCGTATTGGTGTGAAAGAACGTCATATTCTTAATGAGGAAGGTTTGGGAACAGCTTATATGGCTCGTAAGGCAGCTCGTGAGCTGATGAAGAAAACAGAGGCAAATCCCGATGATATTGATCTTGTAATTGTAGCAACTACTACTGCTGATTATCATTTTCCTTCATCAGCTTCTATTCTTTGTGATAAATTGGGATTGAAGAATGCTTTTGCTTTCGACATTTCCGCTGCTTGCTGTGGCTTCCTTTACCTTTTAGAGATAGGTGCTAATTTTATTCGCTCCGGACGCTATAAAAAGATAATTCTTGTAGGTGCGGATAAAATGTCAAGCATGGTTGATTATACCGAACGTGCTACTTGTCCTATTTTTGGAGATGGAGCAGCTGCCGTTATGATGGAACCTACCACTGAAGATTTAGGAGTTATCGATAGCCTTCTGCGTACTGATGGAAAAGGTCTTCCTTTCCTTCACATGAAAGCCGGTGGCTCTGTTTGTCCTCCTTCATATTATACGGTCGACAATAAGATGCATTACATTTATCAAGAAGGTCGTACTGTTTTTAAATATGCAGTGACTAATATGTCTGAGCTTACAGCCCAGGTTGCAGAACGTAATGGCTTAACTAAAGAGAATATTGATTGGGTGATCCCTCATCAAGCCAATATGCGTATTATCGAAGCTGTAGGGCATCGTTTGGAATTACCTAAAGAAAAAGTGATGGTGAATATTCATCGTTACGGTAATACTAGTGCAGCTACATTGCCTCTTTGTCTTTGGGACTTTGAAAAGAAATTAAAGAAAGGTGACAACCTCATCTTTACAGCTTTTGGTGCTGGTTTTACTTATGGCGCACTTTATATGAAGTGGGGCTACGATGGTGAAGCTATCGGAAAAGAGCTGATCGACTAAACTGAAATGAAGAGGGGCGAATCACTTTCGCCCCTTTTTAGACTAAAAAAATAAAAGAAAGATGCATAAAGCAGGTTTTGTGAATATTGTAGGTAACCCGAATGTGGGTAAGTCGACATTAATGAACCTTTTAGTGGGAGAACGAATTAGCATTGCTACTTTTAAAGCGCAGACCACACGTCACCGTATTATGGGTATTGTCAATACTCCTGAAATGCAGATTGTGTTTAGCGATACTCCCGGGGTATTAAAACCCAACTATAAGTTGCAAGAGTCGATGCTCAATTTCTCAACATCAGCACTTCAAGATGCCGATGTGCTGCTTTATGTAACTGATGTTAATGAGACGCCCGACAAGAATCAAGAGTTTCTCGATAAAGTACGTGAGCAAACTGCTCCATTATTGCTGCTGATTAATAAAATTGATTTAAGCGATCAAACTGCTCTTGAAGCACTTGTGGAGAAATGGCACGAACTTTTGCCTACAGCGGAGATCTTACCGATTTCTGCACTCTCGAAATTTAATGTCGATACGATCCTAACTCGTATTAAAGAGTTATTGCCCGATTCTCCTCCTTATTTTGAGAAAGATCAGTGGACGGATAAACCGGCTCGTTTCTTTGTGACTGAAATCGTTCGAGAGAAAATACTACTTTATTACGATAAGGAAATACCTTATTCTGTAGAAGTAGTAGTAGAGTCGTTTAAGGAAGGTGAAGTTCAAATTAATATCGGAGTTGTGATTTACGTAGAACGTGATTCGCAAAAGGGAATAATTATAGGTAAACAAGGACGTGCACTTAAGAAAGTTGCTACAGAAGCTCGTCTTTCGTTAGAAAAGTTTTTTGGAAAGAAAATATTCCTTGAAACTTTTGTAAAAGTAGACAAAGATTGGCGTAATTCCGATCGTGAGTTGAAAAGCTTTGGCTACCATTTAGATTAAAAATAGGAGATATCGAATTCCTTTTGAATTAGATGTTGGATTATAAACTGACTGTGAAGTCATAAAAAAGTAAAGAATAATATGAGTAATTTAGTAGCGATAGTGGGTCGTCCGAATGTCGGAAAGTCCACCCTTTTTAACCGTCTGACCAAAACAAGGCAAGCCATTGTAAATGAAGAAGCCGGTACTACGCGCGATCGTCAATATGGAAAATGTGAGTGGGTAGGTATCGAATTCTCGGTTGTGGATACCGGAGGTTGGGTTGTTAACTCGGATGATATTTTCGAGGAAGAAATCCGTAAGCAGGTACTTCTTGCTGTGGAAGAAGCCGACGTAATTCTTTTTGTAGTAGATGTACAAAATGGAGTAACCGACCTTGATCAACAGGTCGCTACCATTTTGCGACGTGCTACGAAACCTGTAATTTTAGTCAGCAATAAAGCTGATAATAATGAACTTTCTTTTCAATCGGCAGAGTTTTACTCACTGGGAGTAGGCGATCCTTACTGTATTTCTGCTGCCACAGGTAGCGGCACAGGCGATTTGTTGGATTTAATTCTTACCAAGTTCTCGAAAGAAAGTGACGAAATCCTCGATGAGGATATTCCTCGTTTTGCGGTAGTAGGTCGTCCTAATGCAGGAAAATCTTCAATTGTAAATGCTTTTATTGGAGAGGAGCGTAATATTGTAACAGAAATAGCTGGTACAACTCGCGACTCTATTTATACGCGTTTTAGCAAATTTGGTTTTGATTTCTATTTAGTAGATACAGCAGGTATTCGTAAAAAGAATAAGGTAAATGAAGATCTTGAATACTATTCTGTGATTCGTTCAATTCGTTCGATTGAAAATTCAGATGTTTGTATTCTAATGTTAGATGCAACTCGTGGACTTGAAGCTCAGGATCTAAATATCTTTCAGGTAATACAACGCAATAACAAAGGCTTAATCGTTGTTGTTAATAAGTGGGATCTAGTAGAAGATAAAAACGATAAACTTATGAAGCAATATATTGCAGCAATTCAGAGTCGTTTTGCCCCTTTTGTAGACTTCCCAATAATATTCTCTTCTGCAACGACTAAACAGCGCATCTTCAAGGTACTTGAGTCGGCTATGGAGGTGTATAAGAACCGTACTACGCGTATTCCTACTGCTCGTCTGAATGAAGAGATGCTTCCGCTTATTGAAGCTTATCCACCGCCTTCAAATAAAGGAAAATACATCAAAATAAAGTATGTGACTCAATTGCCGAATACTACGATTCCATCTTTCGTGTTTTTTGCGAATTTACCTCAGTATATTAAAGAACCGTATAAACGTTTCCTTGAGAATAAAATACGTGAACGATGGCCGTT
>JAGPIY010000015.1 GCA_018054715.1 Bacteroidaceae bacterium | reverse complement strand
TTATCGATCTATTTTTGTTCAGGTGCTCCTACCCTTGAGTGTACAGCGTAGGTAATTCGTACCTTGGAAAAGAACGGAGTAAACATGATTTAAATTGGCATTCCTTTTTCTGATCCTATGGCAGATGGCCCTGTTATTCAGGAGGCTGCTACACAGGCTTTACGTAATGGCATGAGTTTACGTAAGTTGTTCAGTCAACTGCAAGATATTCGTAAAGATGTTCAGATTCCTTTGATACTGATGGGCTATTTAAATCCGATTATGCAATATGGTTTTGAGGACTTTTGCAAGAAATGTAAAGAGGTCGGTGTGGATGGAGTGATTATTCCCGATCTTCCTTTTAAAGATTATCAAGAATCATATCACGCAACTGCTTTGAAATACGATGTGCGTGTAATAATGCTTATTACGCCTGAAACTAGCGATGAACGTATTCGCTTTATCGACGAACATACCGAGGGCTTTATTTATATGGTTTCTTCTGCTAGTACTACCGGCGCACAAAAAGACTTTAATGCAAGTAAAGTCGACTATTTCCATCGTATTAATGACTTAGGCTTGAAGAATCCACGTATGGTTGGCTTTGGCATTTCAAATAAGGCAACTTTCGATGCTGCTTGTCAATATGCTTCGGGTGGTATCATTGGTAGTAAGTTTGTAACTTTGCTTAAAGAGAAGCAGGGAGATGCTGAATCAGCAATTATAGCACTAAAAGAGGTGTTGAAGGCGTAACGAATTTTAACTCCTTTCACTTCTGGGATGACATGAGCGTGGCGTTTCTTTTTCAATGAATCGACACGCTCTTTTATTAAAATCCTATAGAATGTTTCAATTTTGTAGCGCGGCTTTAACAAAGAAGAAACATTACGATGAATTTTCGAAAACTTAGTTCACGTTAATATAGTAAAAAGGTTTGAAAATGTTTGGTGTTTTCCATGGAATAAATTAACTTTGCATTATAATCAAACACGACTTAACAATGAATTATTCTCCTAAATATACAACCAAAAACTTTCAAAGTCCTCGCTTCGGCTTCTCAGAAAGCGATGGAGAGGATGACTGGGATGTGTCTGAAGAGGCTCAGAGTTCTTCACAAAAGAATCAGCCCCGGGGTACACAAAGTGAGACTCCCTTTCTTGACAAGTACGGTAATGATGCTACCGCGGCTGCAGCTGCGGGTAAGTTAGACCCTGTGGTGGGACGAGAATCGGAAATTGAGCGCATTGCGCAGATCTTGTCGCGTCGTAAGAAAAACAACCCAATCTTAATTGGAGAACCGGGTGTGGGAAAAACTGCCATTGTAGAGGGATTGGCGGAACGCATTGTGCATCGTAAAGTTCCACGTTTACTTTTAAATAAACGGATATTCTTGCTTGATATGGCGAGTGTAGTAGCTGGCACAAAATATCGCGGACAGTTTGAGGAGCGTATGCAGGGACTTATCGATGAACTTAAAAAACATCCTGAAATAATTCTCTTTATTGATGAGGTTCATACGCTAGTGGGAGCCGGTTCGGCAACAGGTACTATGGATGCAGCTAATTTATTGAAACCCGCACTAGCTCGTGGCGAAATACAGTGCATAGGCTCTACTACAATCGATGAATATAGAAAGCATATTGAAAAAGACGGGGCACTCGATCGACGTTTCCAAAAGATAATTGTACAACCTACTACGGCTGATGAAACGCTTATCATCCTCCAAAACATTAAAGTACGTTATGAGGATCATCATAATGTGCACTATACAGATGATGCTATAAAGGCTTGTGTATCTCTTACTGAGCGGTATGTAAGCGATCGCTATTTTCCGGATAAAGCAATTGATGCTTTAGATGAGGCGGGTGCTAGAGCTCATATGGTGAATATAGTGGTTCCTCCTGAAATTGAAAATCAGGAGAAACGTATCGATGAGATGATACAGCTGAAGCAGGATGCGGTAAAGAATCAGAATTTTGAATTGGCTGCAAACTATCGCGACCACGAAAAACGCTTGGAAGCCGAACTGGCTGTCATGAAGAATGAATGGGAGTCATTGTTGAGTAAACAACGCGAAGAGGTGACAGAAGATGGAATTGCTGCGACAGTTTCATTAATAAGTGGAGTGCCGGTACAACGTATGGTTGAGGCTGAAAGTAAGCGATTGGCGAATATGCAGACCGAATTGCAAGCAAGCGTGATTGGACAAGATGCAGCCATTGAAACTTTATCACGCGCCATTCGTCGTAGTCGCATTGGATTAAAGGATCCGAATCATCCGGTAGGAACATTTCTCTTTTTAGGCCCTACTGGAGTTGGTAAAACGTATCTGGCAAAACAGCTTGCTAAATTTATGTTTGGCTCAGAAGATTCACTGATCCGTATTGATATGAGTGAATATATGGAGAAGTTCTCAATCTCTCGGTTGGTAGGAGCTCCTCCGGGATATGTAGGTTATGAGGAAGGTGGACAATTAACTGAGAAAGTGCGTCGTCGTCCCTACTCTATCGTATTGCTTGATGAAATAGAAAAGGCACATCCTGATACATTCAATTTGCTTTTGCAAGTAATGGATGAAGGACGATTGACAGATAGTAATGGTAAAACGGTTGATTTTAAGAATACGGTGATTATCATGACGTCGAATGTGGGAACGAGGCAATTGAAAGAATTTAGTCATGGTGTGGGCTTCTCAATCTCTACCGATTCGATGAATAAAGCTCATTCACGTTCAGTGATTCAGAAAGCATTAAATAAACAATTTGCTCCTGAATTTTTGAACCGTGTGGACGAAATAATTACTTTTGAGCAACTTGCTAAGAAAGATATTATACGTATTATTGCTATCGAACTTACTCAAGTGAAAAAACGTGTGGCTGCTCTCGGATATTCTATTGAAATGACTGAGAAAGCATTGGATTTCTTGGCAGATAAGAGTTATGATGTACAGTTTGGAGCTCGCCCTTTAAAACGTGCCTTGCAACATTATGTGGAGGATGAGATTGCTACTTTTTTATTGACTTCTTCTTTTATTGACGAAGAATCTCAAAAAGAAACAACTCTATCTAGGGTGTTCCAATTCGATTATGAAGGGGAAGATGATAGATTGATATTGACTTTAAAAAAGACTCCTGTCACACGTAAACGTAAGGTTGTGATTAAAAAGGAGCAATAGTATAATATAAGGTACGTGTACCTTATATTATACTATTCCAGAATAGGAAACGGCATACTCTCCAAATAAGAGTATGCCGTTTTTTGCTGTCAATATGTTTATTTGGCATAGCTTTTGCATATATCTACCTACAGACAAATTTAAATTAATAACTAAATAATACAACTATGCAAAAAGGAAATATTGGAGTAACGACAGAGAATATTTTTCCTGTAATCAAGAAATTCTTGTATAGCGATCATGAGATTTTTGTTCGTGAAATGGTAAGTAATGCGGTAGATGCCACTCAAAAACTTAGAACCTTCGCTTCCTTGGGTGAATTTAAGGGCGAATTAGGTGATCTGACTGTAAATGTAACACTCAACGAGAAAGAAGGTACTATTACTATTTCAGATCGTGGTATTGGCCTTACGGAAGATGAAATTGAGAAATACATCAATCAAATTGCTTTTTCGGGTGCGAATGAATTCCTTGAAAAATATCAGAAGGATGCAAATGCCATTATCGGACATTTTGGATTAGGTTTTTATTCTTCTTTCATGGTTTCAAAAAAAGTGGAAATTGTGACTCGTTCATTCCGTGAGGAAGCTCAGGCTGTTCATTGGAGTTGTGACGGTAGCCCTGAGTACACTATTGAACCTTGTGAAAAGGCTGATCGTGGTACTGATATTATTCTTCACATTGATGATGATTGTAAAGAATTTTTAGAAAAAAGCAAGCTAGAGGGTTTGTTGAAGAAATATTGTTCTTTCCTACCTATTCAAATTGCTTTTGGCAAGAAACAAGAGTGGAAAGATGGCAAATATGTTGATACCGATGAGTTAAATGTCATAAATGAAACTAATCCGTTGTGGATGAAGAAGCCTAGTGAGCTTACCGATGAAGACTATAAGGAATTTTATCGTAAACTTTACCCAATGAGTGAAGAGCCCCTATTCTGGATTCATTTAAATGTAGATTATCCGTTCCATTTGACTGGAGTTCTCTATTTTCCTAAAATAAAAAACCAAGTAGAATTACAACGTAACAAGATTCAGCTTTATTGCAATCAGGTATTTGTAACTGATTCGGTAGAGGGTATTGTTCCTGAATTCTTAACTTTATTACATGGTGTAATTGACTCTCCAGATATTCCTTTGAATGTTTCTCGTTCGTATTTACAAAGTGACTCGAATGTTAAAAAGATCTCTGGCTATATTACTAAGAAGGTTGCTGATCGCTTGAGCTCAATATTTAAAAATGATCGTGCTCAATTTGAACAAAAATGGGACGACTTGAAGATTTTTATTAACTTCGGCATGCTTACTCAAGAAGATTTCTATGAGAAAGCTTCAAAATTTGCTTTATTAAAGGATACGGAAGGTAAGGCTTATACTTTTGAGGAATATAAAACTTTAATAGAGAGTTCTCAAACTGATAAGGAAGGACAGCTTATCTATCTTTATGCAAATCATAAAGAAGATCAATATACATATGTTGAGGCTGCGAATAATAAAGGCTATAATGTGCTGTTGCTTGATGGACAGCTTGACACTGCAGTAGTGAATATGCTAGAGCAGAAACTCGAGAAATCGCACTTTATACGTGTAGATAGTGATACCGTGGACAAGTTGATAGCAAAAGATGAACCCAAAGGCGAAGAACTTCCGGAACTTAGCAAGGAGGCCCTTTCTACAATATTTAAGAGTCAGATGCCAAGTATTGAGAAATCAGAGTTTCAAGTTTCTACGGAGGCATTAGGCGAAAGTGCTGTTCCTGTAATGATTACACAGAGTGAGTATATGCGTCGTATGAAAGAAATGTCTGCACTCAATGCGGGAATGAGCTTCTATGGTGAAATGCCTGATATGTATAATTTGGTTTTAAATTCAGACCATCAGTTGATTCAATCGGTTTTAGAAGCTGAAAAAGCGGCTTGTAGTGAACAGCTAACTCCTATTGTAGCGCAGACAGCTACCCTTGAAGGCGAGAAATCATCTATTGAAGCTAGTCACAAAGATTTGAAACCGGAAGAAATTTCGCAGGCCGATAAAGATAAGCTTACTGAACTTGATAAAGCGATTGCAGTTGAAAAAGCGAAGAAGGAAACTCTCTTTACTCAATTTGCAGCAGACAATAATGCGGTAAAGCAACTTATTGATCTTGCTTTGTTACAAAATGGCATGCTTCGTGGTGAAGCACTGAGTAAATTTGTAAAGCGTAGCATTGAACTTATCAAGTAAATATTGAATAACAAAGGTCTATTTCAGTGAATGATCGGCGATATCTAACTAAAAAGTCTCTTTTTACTAAAAAAGATCGCCGATCACTTGCATAAATAAAAAATAGTCCGTATCTTTGCACCCGTTAAACAAAAAGGTATGGCCGCGTAGCTCAACTGAATAGAGTAGCTGACTACGGATCAGCCGGTTACAGGTTTGAATCCTGTCGCGGTCACTTTCCTTGTTTTGTTTATCTTTGGCCGCGTGGCTCAACTGAATAGAGTAGCTGACTACGGATCAGCAGGTTACAGGTTTGAATCCTGTCGCGGTCACATTAAAAAGAGACTGTATCAAAAGTGATACAGCCTCTTTTTATTATGCGGCCAGATCATTTTTTGAAGATAAAAAGAATCTGAGCGAAGATTCTTTTCGATCATACCAAAAAAAAGAATCATTCGAAAAACTGTGGAATTTCTCTTTTAAGCAAAAATATTGCACGGTCTAAATATAAATTCATATCCCTTATTCCTCTTAATATAAGAAAGTCTATAAAGCAATAGGCCTGTTTCTTATTGAAAGCATTCTATTAAATAGTATTATTTTGAGAAAGGCACAAAAAAAAAACAGAAATTGTCTGCCAAATAGTATCTTTTTAGTATTTTTGCAAGCGCTAGATATTAATAATAGTATTATAATTCGAACAAATAATGAATAAAGACAGTTGTTTTTGTTCTTAGTTAAATGTAATTTGTCAAGTCCACATTAAATTATGAAAATAGCTCATTTGACCTATACTATGACTGTTGGCGGTATTGAGACAATGTTGGTTAATATATTAAATGAGCAGGTCAAACATATAGACGTTTTTTTAGTTATTATTAATCAGCAAGTAGAAGATTCTATCCTGTCTGGTATTGATAAACGCGTTAAGATTATAAAAATAGGCCGCCCAATAGGTAATAAGAGCCCATGGTATTTGCTAAAGCTTAATTACATATTATGGAAAAGAAGCTTTGATCTTATTCATGTACACCATCCAGGCATAGCTAGATTTCTTTATTTGCCATTTGTTAAGAATAAGCTTTGTTTTACAATGCATCATATTGCAATATCCAATGACGTTTCCTTTTTGAAATATTATAAACATATTTTTGCTATTTCTAAAACAGTATACGAAAACTTGCTTAGCTATGGTTATCAGTCAAATGTTGTAATGAATGGTATTATTTCTGATTTATTTTTATCAAAAAAAGAGAATCATAATAGCAACAAGTTTAACATTGTACAAGTTGGCAGATTATCTCATACCGAGAAAGGACAGGATGTTTTAATACGAGCATGTGTACAATTACAAAAACGGGGAATTACAAATTTTCATCTAGACTTTATTGGCAGTGGCCCTTCAGAGGCTTATTTGCAAGAAATTGTGGAAAAGAATGGGCTTCAAAACGATATATCCTTTTTGGGAAACAAATCGCAGGAATATATGCATGCCCATTTAAAGGATTATTCTCTTTTTGTTCAACCATCGCGTTATGAAGGATTCGGTTTGACAGTGGTAGAAGCAATGGCGGCTCAAATACCCATATTGGTCTCTAACCAACAGGGGCCAATGGAAATAATAGATGATGGAGAATTTGGATTCTATTTTGAAACTGATAATGTGAATGATTGTGCGGAGAAAATAGTACAAATAATGAATTTAAAAACATTGGACATATTAACAAAAAAAGCTTATAATAGAGTTCGAGAATTATATGATGTAAAAAGAACGGCAGAAGAATATATAAACTATTATAAAAGGATTATAGCAAATAAAGCATGAAGATTCTGATTTTAAATCAAATTCTATTTACTGCCGATAATAATGTCATTCCTAAAGTAAATAGTATAAAGGACACTATGATTTACGGAATGTGTCTAGCTTTTTTGCAGTTAGGACATAAGATAACTCTTGCGGCGTCAATTGAATATAAACCTTTATTGGACGAAGAGTATGAATTTGAAATTAAGTTTTTCCGCTCTAATGTGAAAAAATTATGCCCTCCTACTGTGTTGCCTTTCTCTATAGAACTTTGGAATTATTTGAAGGACAAAAAAGATTCATATGATTTAGTTGTGTCAAGCGAAGTCTTTTCATTTCCAACATTGTTTGCAGCGTTATTATGCCCTAAGAAAACATTGATTTGGCAGGAGCTAACTGACCACCAGAATAAGTTCTATCGGATACCTTCTAAAATCTGGCATAAACTGATTGCACCAACAATTATTAATAAAGTTAGTATTACTGTACCTAGATCTGAAAGAGCTCAATTATTTATAAGAAAGTATGTACGGAATGTTTCTTCATCTGTTGTAGACCATGGCATTAATATTAATAAATTCACTTATTCGGAACGAAAAGAGAGATTTATTATAAGTTCTTCTCAGTTGATATATCGTAAAAATGTAGATGGCATTATTAGAATGTTCAGCCGTTTCACAGAAATGGAAGGATATGAAGATATTAAGTTGTTAATTGCTGGTAGAGGCGAGTTAAAAATAGAATTAGAAAACTTAGTTTGGGAGCTAAATTTGCAGGACAAAATCGAATTTCTTGGATTTTTAACTCAGAGAGAATTGAATCTAAAAATAAGAGATTCTCTATGTTTTTTAGTTAATACTAGAAAGGATTTGAATATGGTTTCTATCCCAGAAGCAATCGTTTCAGGCACCCCTATATTAACTAATTTACAACCGGCTTCTGCAGGATATATTCATAAATATAATTTAGGAATTGCCAAAGATCATTGGAATGAATATGATCTTAAGAAAATAGTGGATGAGAATGAGATGTATGTATATAATTGTATGGCCTATAGAAAGAACCTTACAAGCGAATATGCAGCGCAACGTTTAATAGAAATCTTTAACACCAGAAAGGGAAAAGAAACTTTTTAATCTCAAGTTATTTTAAACTTGCTTATTTTATAGTAAGTTTGGTAAGTTCTTCCATTGTGCCATGAAAGATGTTTAGATCTACATAGGGATCAATACCTGGAATTTTAGCCATATCTGTGTTTTGCCAAAAATGCCATGATCCTTTATATTGTACACTATCTACGTAATAGTGGGCAATCCATAAAGGATAATTATCGAGTTCATCATCGCTTAAATAATTCTCTTTAAATCGCAAAGAAGCATATATAATAGGCTTCGCATTATAATGTTTTTCAATAAGTGAAAGCCATCGTTTTATTTCGCGTTTTAGTTCCTTTTTGCTTTTACCTCCTGTTGCTTCTACATCGAGGACCGGAGGAAGGTCACCGGGTAATAGTTGAACTTGTTTAATGAAATTTTTTGCTTGTTTCTCGGCTGTTATAGAGGGTATATAAAAGTGATAGGCTCCTCGTATGAATCCATATTTACGAGCGTTATCAAAGTTTTTTATAAATAGTTCATCATGGTGATTCTCCCCTTCGGTTGCTTTTACAAATATAAATTTTAATGGATACTCTTTCTTTTCCACATCTTTCACCATCTTATCCCAATCGATATCTTTTTGATAGTGCGATATATCTATTCCATAAATCGTGTATCCATCAGGAATGAAAACGCCATACTCTCCTTCTGTATGAATGTACTTCCACTTTCGAATGTATGGAGCTAGAAAAAAGTAATAGAACAACGCACAAAACACTAACACTGCTAGCCCCATCATTGTTTTTGAGGTAACAGGTGGTTTTCTCCAGTGGAAGAAACTTGCTTGCTTGTTGTTTTTTCTATACTGCATTAGTTAATGTTCTAAATGAAAGAAAGAACGAGCTACCAGCGACTTGCGATTGTATAACCTTGTCACTTGTAGCTCGTGATAGAATTAGTTTACGGGAAACTTATTTACTTTGTTCCAATGCTAGCGTTTTAGTAGGTTGGTCGCATACCTCTGCAGGACCAAAATACTGAATAGGACCAGGGTAAACGAAACAAGTTTTTTTAGCCCACTCTTCACGGTTCGCAGCAAACGTTTTAAAAGGAGCTGCATCAAGTTTTACAAGCGCTTTTTGAATAACTGATTTCATTTCACCGTTTCTACGTTCCATGTTCATCATCATTGTAATTGGAATACCTCCTGCAATCCATTGCTCAGCGGGAGCAGTAGTGTTGCGAATGCTTGACATGTAACCGGTTTTGCCCTCTGCAATTAGGCGCGAAGCGGTAAAACCTAGGCTGTAGCAATAGTCTGCATCATAATTCGAAGGAGCGGCGCAACGGCCTTCATAACCAAAGAAGTGATGTTGTGCTGCAAATTTGCCGGTATATTTGCCTTCTTTCTTCCATTGTGCTAGTTTGATAGCAACCATGTCAGAAAGCAATTTTTCAGTTTCAATGAGTGAAACTTGTACATTTCCATGAGGATCGCGATCAAGCGTGAGCTGGCGTGCAACTCCTTCAGGAAGACTTGCATAGATCGTAGAATTTTCAGCAGAAAGTTTAGAGATGATGTATTCGCGTTGTTGACTTTTCTTGATGCGTGCAAAATCTTCAGCATTAGCAGCAAGGAAGTCGTTTAGCTCTGCCATCAATTTCTTCATGGCTGGGATAAACTCAATAAGTCCTTCTGGGATCAAAACAGTACCGAAGTTATTGCCTTCAGCTGCACGATCTGCAACAGCTTGCGCGATATAAGTTACTACATCGTCAAGGCTTTCGTTTTTAGCTTCTACTTCTTCGCTGATAATGCAGATATTGGGTTGAGTTTGAAGTGCACACTCCAATGCAATATGAGAGGCCGAGCGACCCATCAATTTGATGAAATGCCAGTATTTGCGAGCTGAGTTACAGTCGCGTTGAATGTTGCCAATAACTTCTGAATATACTTTGGTAGCAGTATCGAAACCAAAAGAAGTTTCAATTTGTTCGTTCTTTAAATCACCATCAATTGTTTTAGGACAGCCAATTACTTGCACGCCATATTTCTTTGCAGCATAATATTCAGCCAAAACACAAGCATTGGTGTTTGAATCATCGCCACCGATAATTACAAGTGCTTTAATATTCAATTCACGAATAATCTCAAGACCTTTTTCGAACTGTGCTTCCTCTTCCAATTTGGTACGGCCTGAACCGATAATGTCAAAACCACCGGTATTACGATATTCATCGATAATTTCGGATGTGAGTTCTTTGTAATCGTGATCTACCAAACCGCCTGGGCCAAGGATAAAACCGAAAAGGCGACTTTCTGCGTTTAATGATTTAATACCATCGAAAAGACCTGAAATAACATTGTGACCACCAGGAGCCTGACCTCCTGAAAGAATAACACCTACATTAAATGCCGGAATCTTACTTTCTTCGTTGGTAGCCTCGAAAGTTACGGTTGGCATACCATAGGTATTGGGGAATAGTTTTTTGATTTCTGCTTGGTCAGCCACACTTTCCGTAGCGGCACCAATTACAGTTTTTACGTTGCTTCTCAATGCTTTGGGAAGCTTTGGCTGATAAGCAGCTCTTGCAATTTGCAATGCACTTTTTGTCATTTTCTAGCTTTTTTTATTTATGAGTTTATATTTTTTCTCGGGAGGATTCAAAATTCAGTGCAAAGATAATTTTTTTATTTGAAATAATAGTCGTACCTTTACCGAAAATTTAGCAAAAACACGACTTTTTTAAAACATTAAGATTATGGCAAAAAGGAGAGTATTAAAGAAGAACGTAAACATTCTTTGTGAAATGTTACTTCTTCAATATTTATTATATGTAGATCTAAAAAAGGAAACAATAGGAAATACAGATGAACTTTTCAGTGAAATACTAGCACTCCGTAATGAGTTTATATCACGTATTTCACATACAGAAAAAGGCAGCGAGAAACTGTTCTATAAAAAATTTAATAAGGATTTCGGTATTCAATTTGAAGCCGTTGTTTCTAAATTTGAAAAATTAGCTAAGTAGGATTTAAGTATAATGTGGCAAAAATTAGCGCAACTCATCTATTATAAGTGGATGGGTTGGAAAGCTCTCGTAACGGTGCCTGATATGGAAAAATGCATAATATGCGTGGCACCACATACTAGCAATTGGGATTTTATTATCGCAGAACTTTTTTATACAGCTATTGGTCGTAAGGCTGGCTTTTTGATGAAAAAGTCTTGGTTTTTTTTCCCGTTAGGCACTTTGCTAAGAGCAATTGGTGGAGTTCCGGTCGACCGTAGTCGTAAAACTTCACTAGTAGAGCAAATTGTAGAACGTAGTAAACACCCCGGTCATTTCCATTTAGCAATAACCCCAGAGGCAACACGTAGCTTAAATCCTAACTGGAAACAAGGATTTTATTATATGGCATTAGGAGCTGAATTACCTATCGTCCTTTATGCGATAGACTATAAGCATAAAACTATTTATGGAGAAAAGGTGATATATCCTACTGGTAATGTAGAAGAAGAGATGCGTGAGATAAAACTTTATTTCAAGAATTTTGGTAAAAATGCACGTCATCTAAAGAAGTTCACGGTCGGAGAAATTTAAAAAACCTCTAAGATGAGTTCATTACATATCGCACTAGCCCAGATGAATATATTTTGGGAATATAAGGTTGCCAACTTCAATTATTTAGAGCAGGTGATAGGAGATGTGTGTGCTCAGGAAAAACCTGATATCGTAGTACTTCCGGAAATGTTTTCTACAGGTTTTTCGATGCGTAGCCACGAGCTAGCCGAATCATTTCAAGGTGAAACCGTCTCTCAATTAAGAGCTTTTTCCTCAAAGTTTGGAGTGGCTATTGTGGGTAGCTTCATTTGTAAGGAGGAAGAGTATTATTATAATCGTGCTTTTTTCATCACTCCAAAAGAATCGTATAGTTATGATAAGCATCACCTTTTTCGTATGGGAGGTGAAGCGCAGTATTTTTCTCCCGGTGAGAAGCGTGTTATTGTGTCATATAAACAATGGCAAATAATGCTTCTAGTATGTTATGATTTGCGATTCCCTGTATGGAGCAGAAATAAAGGATGCGAATATGACCTTTGTATTTATGTAGCCAATTGGCCTGCTTCACGCATTCAAGTCTGGGATGCTCTACTCTTAGCACGTGCCTTAGAAAATCAGGCCTATGTCTGTGGGGTAAATCGTGTAGGAATAGATGGGAATGATATTCGTTATAATGGACATTCTAAACTAATAGACCCTCATGGCAAAGTGCTTCTTCAACTTGATGAAAATAAAACGTGTACAGAGATTGTAACGATCGACAAAGAATCGTTACTTCGTTTTCGGGAAAAGTTTCCCGTTTGGATGGATGCTGATTAACTAATTTATTTTTAGAGATGCGTTGTACTTTAGTTTGTGTTATATTATTGGGTTCCCTCCTCTTTATATCTTCCGTAAAAGCGCAAGAAAACTGGGTGACCAATGTTTCTCATCCGGTGGAGAAATACAAAAACGGACTCTCAGGGCATCATCTTGCTATTGCACAAAGCCATGGCCGTTATTATAAATCAGAAAAGGGGCAATGGATGTGGCAGCGTCCGCGATTGTTTTGCACTACTGAAGATTTGTTTACGCAAAGTGTAGTAGTACCTTATTTAATTCCAATGTTGGAAAAAGCAGGAGCTGTTGTTTTTACACCTCGTGAACGTGATGTCCAAGTTTGTGAAGCGATTGTAGATAATGACCTCAAATCACCCGGATCATTTTATATTGAACAGAAAAGCAGAAAAGGCCGATTTTCCTCTCCTGCGGTAAGTGGTTTTTCAGCAAAGCGTACCATCTTTCAAAACGGAGAAAATCCTTTTACCGAAGGAACTGTTCGTGCATTGACCACTGAGAAAAAACCACATCGTGCCTTTGTACAATGGGTACCTAATATTCCAGAAGAAGGCGAATATGCAGTGTATGTATCGTATCAATCTCTTAAAAACAGCGTAGAAGATGCCCACTATTATGTATATCATAAAGGAGGTAGAAGCGAATTTATTGTCAATCAGCGTATCGGAGGTGGAACGTGGGTTTATTTAGGTACTTTTGCTTTCGATAAAGGAAATAATGAAACCGGTATGGTGGCGCTAAGTAATCAAAGTCGTCAGCGCAAAGGTGTAGTAACTGCTGATGCAGTACGCTTTGGAGGAGGTATGGGAAATATCTCTCGCGGAAGTTTGGTTAGTGGATTGCCTCGTTTTTTAGAAGGAGCTCGCTATATTGCCCAATGGAGTGGCATGCCTAGTTCTATATATAATAAGAAACAGGGAGAAAATGATTATTCTGATGACATTAATACGCGTGGACTTGAAATCAATTATCTTTCGGGTGGTTCTAAATACAATCCTTCTGAAAAGGGATTGCAAGTGCCTATCGAACTTTCTTTTTCTCTTCATAGTGATGCCGGATACAAACTAAATGATGAGTTAGTTGGTTCGCTTTCTATTTGCACTACCGACTATAATCAAGGAAAGTTAGCTTCAGGAAGTCCTCGTACATTGTCGCGTGATTTTGCGCAACGTTTGCTTGATCATATTCAGATTGACATTCAAAATGAATTTTCAGTGGCATGGCCGAAACGAGATTTATGGGACAAAAATTATAGTGAAACTCGTCTACCTGCTGTCCCCTCTTCTATTCTGGAATTTCTTTCTCATCAAAATTTTGCGGATATGCAACTAGGGCATGATCCTGTTTTCAAGTTTGTAGTGGCTAGAAGTATTTATAAATCGATACTTCGTCAGATTGCTGCACAACATCATTGTCGTTATGTTGTGCAACCTTTGCCAGTAAGTCATTTTGCCGTGCAACTTGATTCTAAAGTAAATAAACAGAAAGGGAAAGTCTATCTTTCGTGGAAGCCTAAACAAGATCTTTCGGAACTTTCCGCAAAGGCTAAAGATTACATAGTGTATACCCGTATTGGGCAGTCGGGTTTTGATAATGGAGTAAAAGTAAGCGGTACTTCGTGCACGTTAGAAATAGAAGAAGGCCTCACCTATTGCTTCCGTGTTACGGCTGTCAATGATGGAGGTGAGAGTTTCCCTTCAGAAACATTGGCTGCATATCTCGCACCCAATGAAACAGCTCGTGTACTAATTGTTAACGGTTTCGATAGACTCAGTGGCCCGGCTGTGATTTCTAATTCTACTCAAGAAGGTTTTGATATTGATGCTGATCCGGGTGTCCCCTATCTTTCTACCAATTCACTTTGTGGACGTCAAACGGGTTTTGATCGTGCCAAGGCAGGCGTAGAAACTGAAGGTGGTTGGGGGTATTCTACGAATGAGCTGGAAGGGAAAACTCTAATAGGTAATTCTTTTGATTATACAATCATTCATGGCAAGGCACTGCAAGCAGCAGGGCATGTAAGTTTTTCTTCTTGCAGTAAGCGTGCTTTCGAAGAAGGTGAGATCTCGTTAAAGCATTATACCTTTGTCGATCTTATTTTAGGTCTGCAAAAACAAGATCCGGAGATGCTTCGCCTTCGTCAGGCTGACTATCGTTGTTTTTCTTCCACTCTTCAACAAATTTTATCTGCTTATTTAAATAATGGAGGTAACCTTTTAGTTAGTGGTTCTTATATAGGCAGTGATCTTTCTACTAATTTTTCCGATTTAGCGTTTATGAAGCGTTATTTAAAAAGTGCATATGTCAGCGACAAGCGTGCTCTTCCGGTGGCTACACTCGAAGGAATGCAACGTTCCTTTACCATTCCGCGTAGTATTGAAGCAACAAATGTACAGCTGAATCATTCGCTTCGTGATGGAGCTTATCCGGTGCTAGCTCCTGAGCAATTAGATCCTATAGAAGGAAGTTTCGCCCTTTTTCGATATGCAGATTGTACCTCTGCTGGGATAGCTTATAAAGGTTCGAATCGTGTAATTGTGTTGGGGTTTCCATTCGAAAGCATCCAGCAAAGTACTGTTCGTGCACTGCTCATGAAAGGTTTCGTGCAATTCTTCAGTAAATAAAAATTCTTCGTTTGCAAGTAAATAATTGGCAATTCATTTTTATAAAGTGAAAAGCGCACTAAAAAATTTGGAACTTCGGAATAAATCTCTATCTTTGCAGGATAAGTAACATTAAAAACAGAACGCATATGTATACCATACAATCGAATACCTCAGGTACCCGCAACATGGATATCTCGGAAGAACACTTGCTTACAATTCAAAAATACAACCTCTTTTCACAACTTATTGATAGCTCAGGGGTTATCGATGAAGATACGTTGGAGAAGTTGCGCCTTAACATTCGTGGCATTATTGCTACTCAGGAAACTGACTGTAAAGATTTGCTTGATTTGTGTATTGATGTTGTTTATCACAATAATATGAAAGCCTTTGGACTCAATCAACTTGTTGAGTTGTACAAATCGAAAATAGAAGCTTGATGCATCTCTTTAAGATGATGTGCAAGGTAGAAATTTAACTAGTAAAATGGATTTTAAATTAACCGACTTTCTTCCGACTACAAAAAAAGAGCTTGAAATTCGTGGCTGGGAGGAAGTCGATGTAATTCTTTTCTCCGGTGATGCTTATGTAGACCATCCTTCTTTTGGATCGGCTGTAATTGGTCGGGTGCTTGAGGCCGATGGCTTGCGTGTTGCCCTAGTTCCTCAACCGGATTGGCATGGAGACTTCCGCGACTTTAAGAAATTGGGACGTCCACGTCTTTTCTTTGGTGTATCTGCCGGAGCCATGGATTCCATGGTAAATAAATACACTGCCGGCAAACGAATGCGCAGTGATGATTCCTATACGCCCGATGCACGTCCCGGTATGCGCCCGGATTATCCAAGTGTGGTTTATACCCGGATATTGAAACAATTATATCCTGATGTGCCGGTAGTATTAGGAGGTATCGAAGCCTCTATGCGTCGACTGACCCATTACGACTATTGGGAAGATAAGTTGCGTACTAGTATCTTACTTGATTCTAGAGCCGATCTACTTATTTATGGTATGGGCGAAAAAGGAATTAGTGAGATAGCTCGCCGTTTAAAATCAGGAGAGCTGATAAGCAACCTTACCGACATTCCTCAAACGGCTTACTTTCGTCCAACAGCAGAGATACAATCTAGAGAAGGAGATATCCTTTTGCATTCGCACGAGGATTGCCTTTCTAATAAGAAGCACCAGGCAGAGAACTTTCGCCATATTGAAGAAGAAAGTAACAAATGGGAAGCCTCGCGTATATTGCAACAAGTCGGAAAGCATTGTGTGGTAGTAAATGCCCCCTATCCTCCTATGACCGAGCTAGAGATTGATGCAGCTTATGATCTTCCGTATACTCGACTTCCTCATCCGAAGTACAAAGGGAAACGAATCCCGGCGTACGACATGATAAAGTTCTCTGTCAATATCCATCGCGGTTGTTTTGGAGGTTGTGCCTTTTGCACCATCTCGGCGCATCAAGGTAAATTTATAGCTTCACGTAGCAAGGAAAGCATTCTTCGTGAGATAAAATCGATTGCTGAACTTCCTGATTTTAAAGGTAATCTGAGCGACTTGGGAGGCCCTTCAGCCAATATGTATCGTATGGGAGGTCGTAACCTAGATGTTTGTCGAAAATGTAAACGCCCCTCTTGCATTCATCCTGCTATTTGTAAAAATCTGAATGTAGACCATCGTCCTCTGCTTGACCTATACAAAACGGTCGATGCCCTTCCTTCTATCAAACGAAGTTTTGTAGGAAGTGGAGTGCGTTATGATCTGCTTTTGCATCCGCAACAAGAACCTGCTTTGCAGAAAGCCTCGAAAGATTACACTCGTGAACTGATACTTCATCATGTAAGCGGGCGATTGAAAGTAGCTCCTGAGCATACTTCCGATAAAGTCTTGAGCGTAATGCGGAAACCTTCGTTTCAACAATTCGAAGCATTTAAAAAGCAATTCGATGAACTCAATCGTGAAGCCGGACTTCGGCAACAGTTGATACCTTATTTTATTAGCAGCCATCCCGGCTGTCATGAAGCGGATATGGCAGAGTTGGCAGTACTTACCAAGCGTCTCGAATTTCATTTGGAACAGATACAGGACTTCACTCCTACTCCGATGAGTGTTTCTTCAGAAATCTATTATACAGGTTTTCATCCTTACACTTTAGAGCCTCTTTTTGTGCCACGAACTCCGCAAGAGAAGCTTGCACAGCGGCAATATTTCTTTTGGTATAAACCCGAAGAGCGTGCCCGAATTATTGCATCGTTACGCCGTATCGGTCGCACCGATTTAATTGATAAACTTTATGGGAAGAGGCGTTAAAACCTCTCCCATTTTGTTTACGTCAATTTTCATACCTGCATCCCCGTAATTTCCTGCAAAAGGAGTAATGCCTCTTGTACCGAAGTAACATCGCGCACCACCATGCTACGTTTGTTCTGGTTCTCTTTCAATTCCGATCGACGAGGATAGACTTGTAAGAATTGAATCATTCTACCGAATGCACTGCTTTGATAATAAGGAGAATCTGGGTTACTTACGAAATAAATCCACATTCGGCCCGTTTTTAGTAGAAGGCGCTCAATGCCTAAACGGCGTGCAAATCGACGTAAAGGAACTACACGCATCAATTCTTCTCCTTCAGGAGGAATCGGCCCAAAGCGATCCTCCAAACGAGTGCGGAAGTCAGATAACTCCTCATCAGTTTGTAGATTGTCCAGTTCCCGATAAATCAGCATTCGTTCGCTTGAAGAAGGAATATAGCTTTCCGAGAAGAATAATTCGAGATCACTGTCGAGTGATGTTTCCTCTACAAAATCTTCCCCCGTAATGCTGCCATCCGAGAGCTTTTGCTCTGTGGCATAGAGCTCTGCAAACTCGTCCACTTTTAATTCGTGCACCGCCTCAAATAAAATCTTTTGATAAGTCTCGTAGCCCAAGTCGGCTACAAATCCACTTTGTTCAGCTCCGAGCAAGTTGCCTGCCCCGCGGATGTCCAAATCCTGCATTGCAATATGGATACCACTGCCCAAGTCGCTGAAATTCTCAATAGCCTGTAATCGACGCTTCGCCTCCGTAGTTAGCGTGTTGACAGGAGGAGCCAGTAAGTAACAAAAAGCCTTACGGTTACCACGGCCCACACGTCCACGCAATTGGTGCAAATCGCTGAGCCCGAAGTTCTGCGCATTATTAATAATGATCGTATTTACGTTCGGAATGTCGATACCACTTTCAATGATAGAAGTCGCAATCAACACATCGTAATCGTGATTAACGAAGTCCAGAATAATCTTCTCCAACTTTTCTGGATCCATTTGTCCGTGTCCAATGCAAACCCTAGCATCTGGAACTAAGCGACGAATCAGCGAAGCTAATTCCTCTAAGTTCGAAATACGATTGTTTACCAGAAAGACCTGACCGTTACGTGAAATCTCGAAGTTGATAGCCTCCGAGATAAGTTCCTCCTGAAACGTATGTACCTCCGTCTGTATTGGGTATCTATTAGGTGGCGGAGTCGTAATTACCGACAAGTCGCGTGCCCCCATCAACGAAAACTGCAACGTACGGGGAATCGGCGTAGCACTCAGCGTAAGCGTGTCCACATTAACTTTCAGTTGACGTAACTTTTCTTTTACGGATACGCCAAACTTCTGTTCCTCATCGATAATCAGCAATCCGAGATCCTTAAACTTGACCCCTTTACCTACCAGTCGATGTGTACCTACCAGAATATTTATTTCCCCTGCCTCCAGCTTCTTCAGAATCTCACTCGTTTGTTTTGCCGAGCGTGCTCGTGATAGATATTCTACCTTGCAAGGGAACTCTTTTAGTCGTTCACTGAACGTTTTGAAGTGCTGTAAAGCCAGCACCGTCGTTGGTACCAGTACTGCAACCTGCTTATTGTCCGTAGCCGCTTTAAAAGCCGCGCGAATAGCAATTTCTGTTTTACCAAAGCCTACATCGCCACATACCAGTCGATCCATTGGCATCAACCTTTCCATGTCGTGCTTTACATCCTGCGTCGTTTTCAGTTGGTCGGGTGTATCTTCATAGATAAAAGAAGCTTCCAATTCTTGTTGCAAAAAACAGTCGGGAGAATATGCAAAACCCTGTTCTTCCTTACGAGCCGCATAAAGTTTAATAAGGTCGCGTGCAATGTCTTTGATCTTCTTCTTTGTACGATCCTTCATCTTCTCCCATGCACCCGTACCCAACTTATTGATGCGAGGAGGTTCACCTTCCTTTCCCTTATACTTCGATACCTTGTGAAGCGAATGAATCGACACAAACACCACATCTTCATTTTGGT
>JAGPIY010000128.1 GCA_018054715.1 Bacteroidaceae bacterium | reverse complement strand
ACGTAAGTGCTGAACCGGTAAAGCCTTTCGACGTTTCGCTGAAATATGAAAAAGTGAATCAGCTTAGTGGAAAAGTGATTCCGGTAGAGACGGTAAAAAGCATCTTGAAGAGTCTTGAGGTGGAAATCGCATCCGAAACGCCTGAAGGCCTTCAGCTGGAGATTCCTCCTTACCGCGTAGATGTACAGCGCGATTGCGATGTGATAGAAGATATCTTACGCATCTATGGTTATAATAATGTGGAAATTCCTTCTACGCTAAAATCTAGCCTTACAGTAAAAACGGAAACTGATCGTTCTTATAAGCTTCAGAATTTAATTTCAGAGCAGTTGGTAGGAGCCGGGTTTAGTGAGATCCTAAATAATTCCTTAACAGGATCAGCATATTATGAGAATGGTATAACCTTCCCTGCAGCCAATTTGGTACAACTGCTGAATCCATTGTCGAATGATTTGAACAGTATGCGTCAAACATTGCTGTTTGGTGGTCTTGAGAGCATCGCTCACAATGTAAATCGTCGGAGTGCAGAGTTGCGTTTCTTTGAATTTGGTAATGTGAATTTCTTTGAGGCAGAGAAACGTGTTGAGGATAAAGTATTATCTCCTTACCGTGAAGAATTTCATTTGGGCTTATGGGTAACGGGTAAGAAAGTATCTTCTTCTTGGGCCCATCCTGATGAAGAGAGTTCGATTTATGAATTGAAAGCCTATGTAGAGAATATCTTTGCACGGGTAGGCATTGATCGTAAAAACTTGAGTTTGGCTCAAGTATCGTCCGACTTGTACTCGGTGGCTTTGCAGTACACTACAAAGGGTGGTAAGTTGTTAGCTACATTGGGCGTGATCAGCCGTAAGCAACGTAAACTTTTCGATATTGATCAAGAAGTCTTTTATGCCGATATCAATTGGAAAGAATTGTTGAAAAGCGTGCGCAATTATAAAGTACAATACGCAGAACTTTCAAAATATCCGGCAGTGAAACGCGATTTGGCTTTACTAGTAGATACAACGATTTCGTTTGCAGATATAGAGAAAATAGCCTATGAGTCGGAACGTAAATTATTAAAAGAAGTTTGGCTTTTCGATGTATACGAAGGAAAGAACTTGCAGTCAGGAAAGAAATCGTATGCAGTAAGCTTCCTTTTACAAGATGAAAACAAGACTCTTGATGAGAAGCAGATTGAGAAAATTATGGGTAAGCTAATTGCAAACCTACAAAATAAGCTAAATGCTACCTTACGATAAATAATAATAAAAACATATATTATGGGAAGAGCGTTTGAATATCGCAAAGCAACAAAACTAAAAAGATGGGGTAACATGGCTCGTGTGTTTACTCGTGTTGGTAAACAGATTGCTATCGCTGTAAAAGCGGGTGGCCCTGATCCTGAAAACAATCCCCATTTACGCGCAGTTATCGCTACAGCAAAGCGTGAAAATATGCCCAAAGATAACGTAGAACGTGCTATTAAGAACGCTATGGGTAAAGATCAGAGGGATTATAAGGAAATGAACTATGAAGGTTATGGCCCTTTTGGTATTGCTATATTTGTAGAAACTGCCACCGATAATACAACTCGTACGGTAGCAAATGTACGTAGCATCTTCAACAAGTTTGGAGGTTCCCTTGGAACTAGCGGAAGCCTTGATTTTATATTCTCGCACAAAAGTGTTTTTACTTTTACTTTGAAAGAAGGTGTGGATGCCGATGATTTATTACTTGAATTGATTGACTTCGGAGTAGATGAGGATTACGATCTAGAAGATGGTGAGATGACTATTTATGGTGAATTTCAAAGCTTCAACGAGATTCAAAATTTCTTAGAACAGAATGGCTATGAAATTACAAGCTCTGAATTTACACGAATTCCAACTGATGAAAAAGAACTGACTCCGGAGCAGCGTGAAACAATTGACAAGATGGTGGATCGTTTGGAAGATGACGAAGATGTACAGAGCGTATATACGAATGTAAAACCAGTCGAAGAGGATTAAAATGGGCTATGAAGTTCCTTCTAACGGTCTCCTTATTCTTGATGTAGAGGCTCGTGTGGCACAGGCTAACACGCTTTTTAAAAGTGGTTATAATTGCGCACAATCGGTAGTTGCTGCTTATGCAGATCTTTATGGATTTACCAAAGAACAAGCTCTTTTGATGTCGGCTTCTTTTGGAGGAGGCATTGGCCGCATGCGTGAAACGTGTGGAGCGGCTTGTGGCATGTTCATCTTGGCCGGACTAGAAACCGGTACTACTGACTCGAAAAATGTACAGGGGAAAGGATATAACTATAAAGTAGTACAGCAACTTGCAGCTGAATTCGTAAAACGAAATGGTTATTTGCGCTGTGGCGATTTATTGGGAATTCCTTCTGAAGCCCCACAAAGTAGTAGTCCTGCTCCTCGTACGGACGAATATTACAAGAAACGCCCTTGTGTTCAAATTGTAGAAGAAGCCGCTCGGATGTTTGGTGAATTTTTGTCAAGGCAAGTCCGATTAAGTTAATAAAAGTTTAAAATACAGCTACTTTTTCTTAGATTTAGGAGATAAAATACAAATTCAATATATTTGCAGCAACACAAACAGGATATAACTCACTAGATTGTAGAATTTTTAAAGCAAATTGAAAATGTTGAAAGAAAAAGCAGGTGTAGTAGCAGGCCAAATATGGACCGTACTGTACAATCAGACAGAAGGTTTGACTCAGAAACAAATTAAGAAGGCAACCAAATTAGTGGATAAGGACTTCTTTCTTGGATTAGGGTGGTTACTTCGTGAAGATAAAGTAGTCACTTCTGAAGTAGAAGGCGAGCTGCTCGTAGCATTAAAGTAAAGCCTTACTAAAAACAAATTTGAGCTAACTGCATTCGCAAGAAAAAAGGGATGTCTTCTTTAAGAGAGACATCCCTTTACTTTTTCTATATTTTATTGTTGCAAAGTATGGTTTTTTCTTCCGAATTTCGTATCTTTGCACCCTAAAACCAAACAACGAATATGAAGCATATCCGCAATTTTTGCATCATTGCCCACATTGATCATGGTAAAAGTACACTAGCCGATCGTCTGCTGGAGTACACTAAAACCATACTAGTGACTGAAGGGCAGATGCTCGATAATATGGACTTGGAGCGTGAACGTGGCATCACTATAAAAAGCCATGCCATCCAAATGGAATATCTCTATAAAGATGAAAAGTATATACTAAATCTTATTGATACTCCCGGGCATGTCGACTTTTCGTACGAGGTTTCTCGATCAATAGCTGCATGTGAAGGTGCTTTGTTGATCGTTGATGCTTCTCAAGGGGTACAGGCACAGACGATCTCTAACCTTTATATGGCGATTGATCATGATCTGGAAATCATCCCTGTTATAAACAAGTGTGATATGCCTAGTGCAATGCCCGATGAGGTGGAAGATGAAATTGTAGAACTTCTAGGTTGTAAACGCGAAGAAATCATTCGTGCTTCCGGTAAAACGGGCATGGGTGTTGAAGACATACTTGCTGCCGTAGTGGAACGTGTACCACATCCTAAAGGGGCAGAGGATGCTCCTTTGCAGGCTTTGATTTTTGATTCTGTATTTAATTCTTTTCGTGGAATTATTGCTTATTTTAAAATTAGGAACGGAATTATCCGTAAAGGTGATAAAGTAAAATTCTTCAATACCGGAAAAGAATACGAAGCTGACGAAATTGGAGTGCTGAGAATGGATTTAGTACCTAAGAAAGAACTTCGTACAGGAGATGTAGGTTATATTATTTCCGGTATTAAAACCTCAAAAGAGGTACGGGTAGGAGATACCATTACTCAAATAGGTAATCCTTGTGAACATGCAATTGAAGGGTTTGAAGAGGTAAAACCAATGGTGTTTGCGGGTTTGTACCCAATAGCAGCGGAAGATTATGAAAATCTTCGTGCTTCGCTCGAAAAGTTGCAATTGAACGATGCCTCATTAACATTTTTTCCTGAAAGTTCATTAGCACTAGGCTTCGGTTTCCGTTGCGGATTCCTTGGATTGCTCCATATGGAAATTGTACAGGAACGTCTTGAACGTGAATTCGACATGGATGTAATTACTACCGTTCCGAACGTATCGTATATTGTGTATACCAAGCAGAATGAGAAGCTCGAGATACACAACCCGGGTGGGATGCCCGATCCGACACTTATTGACCGCATAGAAGAGCCTTATATTTCAGCTACGGTTATTACAGCAACGGATTATATTGGTTCTATCATGACCCTTTGTTTAGGAAAGCGTGCCGAGCTGATAAAGCAGGAGTATCTTTCCGGAGGACGTGTGGAAATTCAATTTAATATGCCGTTAGGAGAAATCGTAATCGACTTTTACGATAAACTGAAGAGCATCTCGAAAGGATACGCTTCGTTTGATTATCATACAAATGGCTTTCGTCCTTCTAAACTGGTAAAGCTCGACATATTGCTTAATGGTGAGCCGGTTGATGCACTTTCTACCTTGACGCATGTAGACAATGCCTACGATTTCGGTAAAAGGATGTGTGAGAAGTTGAAGGAACTCATACCTCGTCAGCAGTTTGATATCGCCATTCAGGCAGCTATCGGTTCGAAGATTATTTCGCGTGAAACCATTAAAGCTGTACGTAAGGATGTTACGGCAAAGTGTTACGGAGGTGATATAAGTCGTAAGCGTAAATTGCTTGAGAAACAGAAGAAAGGGAAAAAGCGAATGAAGCAAATTGGTAATGTTGAGGTTCCACAAAAAGCTTTCTTAGCAGTATTAAAACTTGATTAAATTTATAATAGAATAAGACCGTAGAATGGAAAATTTTACATTTCAGAATCCTACAAAGTTGATCTTTGGCAAAGGAATGATTGCTCAACTAGCAAAAGAAATACCTGCAGAAGCAAAGGTAATGGTTACCTTTGGTGGTGGCAGTGTTAAATCGAACGGAGTATACGACCAAGTAAAGTCGGCTCTTTCTGCAATCCCCCACATTGAATTTTGGGGCATTGAGGCAAATCCTAAAGTTGAAACTTTGCGTAAAGCGATTGAACTCGGCAAGAAAGAAGGAGTTAATTTTCTTTTAGCTGTAGGTGGTGGCTCTGTAATTGATGGCACAAAATTGATTGCCGGTGGATTGCTCATTGAGGAAGATGCTTGGACGCTTGTCAATACTTATATTGCAAAAAGCGTACCTGTTGCTACAGTGCTTACCATTCCAGCAACTGGATCTGAGATGAATGGCAATGGAGTAATTTCGAATGAAGAAACAAAAGAGAAATTCGCTTTTGTTGGTAAATGTCCTGTCTTTTCTATATTAGATCCGGAAGTAACTTTTTCACTTCCTAAGCATCAAATAGCTTGTGGAATTGCAGATACTTTTGTGCACGTAATGGAACAATACATGACTTGCCCTGTTTCTCAATCTCGTTTGATGGACCGTTGGGCTGAGGGCATCTTAATAAGCCTTATTGAAATAGCTCCACAAATAATGGAAGATCCTACAAATTACGATTTAATGAGCGACTTTATGCTTTGTGCTACGATGGCTTTGAATGGCTTTATTAGTTTGGGAGTACGTCAGGATTGGTGTACCCATATGATTGGACACGAGATTACAGCCTTACATGGATTGACACACGGTGAAAGTCTAGCTATTGTTTACCCTGCTACAATGCGTGTACTGTTGCAGAAGAAACGAGCAAAACTGAATCGCTTTGGTGAACATGTTTGGGGAATAACAGTCGGCACATTAGATCATCGCGCACAAATGGCAGCTGATAAAAC
>JAGPIY010000001.1 GCA_018054715.1 Bacteroidaceae bacterium | reverse complement strand
CTGTCAGGACATGTTACCGACTATACCGGGAGCACATTATCCGATTACAAAGGACTTATTTATCCTGCCGTATACGATGCTATCGAGTCGGTATCTACTTATCAAAATAATGGAGAAGAAACACCATTTACCTATAAGGAATATTCTAAGAAACTTTTTGGGGGAAATGATTCAATACAAAATGGCAAGTTCAGTATTTCTTTCCCTGTACCTCTCGACATTAGCTATAGCAACGCAGCGGGGATGATTAACTTCTATGCAACCAATATCGGCGGAGAGAAAGAAGCACAAGGGACTTTCAAAAAATTCATTGTGGGAGGTTCGGTAGACGATGCGATGAAAACAGATTCCGTAGGACCTACTATCTGGGCTTATCTAAATACTCCCGACTTTACGAACGGAGACGTAACAGGTACAAAACCGGTACTTTATGCTACGCTTAGCGATGAAGAGGGTATCAACACTACCGGAAATGGGATCGGACACGACATCACTGCCGTACTTGATAATTCACCTGTATACAGCTACGTGCTGAATAATTATTTCACGCTCTCTTCCGGCTCTTATAAAGAAGGTACATTGGCTTATCAGTTCGATGCGCTCGAAGAGGGAAAGCATACTTTAGTACTCACCGCCTGGGATTTGAAAAACAATGCTTCGCAACATACGTTGTCGTTCAACGTTTCTAGTCAAGCAGCGCCTACTATTACACAAGCAAGTTGCTATCCCGTACCGGCAACCAGCCAGATAACCTTCTATTTTGTACACAATCAACCAAAAGCGGTATTGAATATTTCGATTGAGGTATTCAACTTCAATGGAGAGCGTTTGTGGACACATTCTATCTCGGAGATAGCAGCTAGTAGTGCTTGTTCCTATACATGGGACTTAACTACGAATGGAGGAGCACGCCTTCCACAAGGGGTTTATCTCTATCGCATGAAATTCTCTACTGAGGAGAGTGACGAAACTACAGAAACACTTAAATTTGTTGTGGGAGCACAATAAATCGTTCTCTTTTTGGTTATTAAACTACGTAACTTACGCAAAGCAAACAGCATGAAAATAATAAAGAAAAGCTTGCTCTTCCTACTAGCCTCGACGATTACCTTGCCGCTAGTAGCTCAAGACTCCAAATCTCAGTTCAACCCTGTTCAATATGGAGTTACTTCATTGGCCATTGCTCCCGATGCTCGTGCAGGTGCCATGGGTGATGTAGGTGCAGCAACAGACCCTGACGTCTTCTCACAATATTGGAACCCGGCAAAGTACCCATTTACAGTTAGCCGTGCAGGATTGGCTATGTCGTACACTCCTTGGCTACGCAAACTGGTAAACGATATTGATTTAGCAAATGTGGTTGGTTATTATCGTATTGGCGATTATCAAGCTATTTCGGCTTCATTAAACTATTTCTCACTAGGTGAAGTCACGGTAAGAACAGAACAAACTGATAATGGATACACAGTAAAACCATACGAGATGTCATTCGATGTGGCTTACTCACGCATGCTCTCTGAATCCTTTTCTGCAGCAGTAGCTTTACGTTTTATTCACTCCGACATGGGTAAATTCGAAGGTAGTGATGTACAACCCGGATCGGCTTTCGCGGCCGACCTTTCGTGGTATTACAATCGATATGTAATTTTAAATCAACGCGAATGCCTTTGGTCATTGGGTATGAATGCTTCTAACATTGGTAGTAAGATTAATTTTACGGGAGGAAACCGCAGTGTGTTCTTACCTACTAATTTGCGTATCGGTACTTCACTTCTTATGCCAATTAATGAATATAACACTTTCTCTGTGTCGTTAGATGCAAACAAGTTGATGGTTCCTACTATGCCACAAAAAGAAGATGGCGAAGCCGATGAGGATTACCAAACACGTTTAGAAGACGACTACTACAACATCTCTTCTATCTCCGGCATTTTCAAGTCGTTTGGCGATGCCCCCGGAGGTTTCAAAGAAGAAATGCAGGAAATTTCATGGTCATTAGGTTGTGAATATATCTACCATAACCAGTTCTCTGTTCGCGGTGGTTATCATCATGAAAGCGAAAACAAAGGTAATCGCAAATATTATACTGTCGGTGCAGGCTTCAAGATGTCTGTATTCTCGCTGGATGCAGGTTATCTGATTTCTGCTTCACAAAGCAACCCACTCGATCAGACTCTACGTTTTTCGCTGTCGTTCGATATGGACGGACTGAAAGATTTGATGGGAAAAGGCCGCCGCTAATAAATTTGCAAGTCAAAAGGACTTCTAAAAGTCGAATAAATGAAGATCAGAACCGGATTAGGATACGATGTACATGCACTCGTTGAGGGACGTGAATTGTGGTTAGGTGGCATAAAACTCGATCACTCTCACGGACTACTGGGGCATAGCGATGCAGATGTGTTAATCCATGCGCTCTGCGATGCGCTTTTGGGAGCAGCAAACTTACGCGATATAGGCTTCCATTTCCCCGATACTGCAAGCGAATTTAAAAACATCGACAGTAAGATTCTGCTGCGAAGGACTATGAATTTGCTTCGTACAAAAGGTTATGAATTGGGAAATGCTGACATTACTATTTGCGCTGAACGCCCTAAGCTTAATCCACATATCCCTGCGATGAAAGAAGCTCTCGCTAAAACGATGGAAGTAGATGTGGAAGATCTCTCTATTAAGGCCACAACAACTGAACGTTTAGGATTTACTGGGCGCGAAGAAGGTATCTCTGCTTATGCGGTGGTGCTCATTACAAAAATTCACTAGCCAACCATTCCTTACAAGGAATGAGTAGACTCGCCCATCCGATTTCGCTTCCCATCTATATATCCCCAAAACAAAGCATATAATTTGCGTAGCTTTTCTTTTTCATAAAGCACTATAAACACGCTACGTTTCCACAAATGATAACGAAGATGATCATGCAAATTGATGATCTCAGGATAAAGACGGTGCAAAAGAATACCGTTCCGCACATTATAATATGAACGTGCAGCACCATATTCATTCGGAAAGACTTCCTTACCAAAGAGCTTCCGCTTCTTTTTTTGATAGCCTAAATCGTGAGTTAAAAGAATATTTTTAAAGCAAAGTGTAGGAATTCCCAACCGCTTGGCTCTAAAACAATATTCACTATCAATGCCCCACACAAAAAGTGCCTCTAGAAACTCTCCTACTCGATTGAGTACTGTGAGTGGGTAAATGCTTCCTGAAGTCATTGAAGAAGTTATCTCGTCTACAGAGTCGGCCACCGGATATTGAGCAGATTGCTGTGAGATCAAAAAATAATTAGGGCAAAAAATAGCTTCTTGCTGCACGCACGATGCAACACTTTGAAGATACTGCTCTAGCACACCTGTACTAAAATTACTGTCTTGGTCAAGAGTCAATAAGTGAGTAAAACCATGATCGCGCATGTAGACTGTAGCCTCATTGAGTGGCGTACCCAAGCCGGCATTACAACCCCTTCCTTTCATTACAAGCTTTTCCGATGAGTTAACGATGCTCCAATTCAAAAGTTTTTTTGCTTTTTGAGGCGTATTATCCCATACAATAAGAGTATCTAATAGAGGGAGATAGCTATTCAGATTCTGTAAATAGCTATCCTCTGGATAATAAAGAATGACAATTCCAAGTAATTTCATGGTGCAAAGATAATACAAAAAAGAAAATAAACCAGACTAGAAAGCTTTTTCTCTTCTCTACAAAAAAAAAGAAGGCATGTCATTTTCTTGACACGCCTTCTTTAGATGAGTTAATGATGCTTATTTCACAGCAACTTTCAATGCCTTTCCGGCAGCATTCACGATATAGATACCTACAGGAAGTTTAGATTTTGCATCTACAACCTGACCGGCTAAAGTGGTTACCACATAATCTGTAGCTCCAGGCACCACGATATAACCATTCTCAGCATACGCAGTTAGAGGAGTAGAATCAGCAGCAACTTCTTCAATACCTACAGGGAATAGCTTTTTGCAAAGCAATGAGAAGTTATCGAATGCAGTCCAGTTGGCTGTAGTGCTCACTGTCATAAAGCCAATGGTTAAGTCGTTACCGTTAACTATCACATCTACAGAGAATTTTACAGAAGCACATTCAGTAGTTCCATTGATCACATTCGAGCCATCAGCAGCAACCGGAGTAGAAACCTCTACTTTTTGATCGTTTGCGAAGAGATACACACCTGTTACAGGACTATTATAGTTTATCGTACCTGCAGCATCAGTATCGAGAAGAGCATGTTGCTGAATAGCCTTAGCCCATGCGCTTAAGGTATATTCACCAGCAGGCAAGTTCGAAATTACCTGCGAAATTTTACTATCAGCAAGCGTTTTTGGTGAACCCGTCCATCTTTCTGCACAATAGATACCTGTAAAACCACCATTCAAAGCAGCAAGTTCATTAGTAACCTGACCTTTATTTGAATAGAATCCGGAGTTAGTCCAGCCAGTATTCCAACTAGCAGTAGCTTCAAATCCTGGGTTCTGAATCCAATAACTACAGTCACCGCCTTCTGTAATGTTGTTCTGTTGAGCTAAAACAACAGCAGCTTTAAGGGAAGCAGTAGCTGCTTCCAATTTACTTGCATCGGTTCCAATAGTATTGATTGCATCTGCTTGAGCCTTCACAACAATACTCTGAGCTAGAGAAGTGAAAGTTGCAGCAAGAGTGCTAACAGAAGCATAATATTTAGCAAAGGTTACAAAACTATTCAATTCGGTAGTATAAGTAGCAAGAGCAACATCATCTGCAGAAACTACTTTTACATCATAAAAATCCTGAGCATCCATTATAGTGCTACCGATCCCCTCTGTTTCTGCAACAGGAGAAGCCGCAATAGAAGCTTTACCATACGCAACACAAGCTGCTAAAGTTTTCTCTAATCCAGAGTAAGCCGCTACAGTAGTAGTATCTGAAGCAAGAACTGCATCAACTGCAGCCAAACGAGTATCCACGAGATTAATTAAAGCAGTAGATGCATTCGGATCCTGTGTTTGCGATTTTAATGTAGCATAGGAAGCGGCCTTGAAGGCAGTCATTTTAGTAACTGCTATTTCACCAACTTCAATAGCTTCATTAAGAGCAGAAAGAGTTGCTTCCATTGCTTTTATCGTAGAAGCATCAGCAGTGCCGGCTGCTGTAACTGCTGCCAAAAGAGAATCGCTCTGAATAGGAAGCATTGCTTTTGCAGCTAATTCTGTTGCAGCTGTTTTTTTAGTTTCAACAGCAGCTTGATATTCAGCAAAAGCATCATCAACACCATAATAAGTCAAGGAGAAATCAGTAACACAGAACCAACCAGCAGAAGTTCCTTCACCGGTAGAGGTAAAACCAATACGAAGTTTACCATCAGAAGTTACGAAAACAGGGGCCGTAGTATAACTAGTCCAAGTGGCAGCGGTATTGAAATCACTTCCTTCATAGATATCACTACAAACTGGTGATACAGCACTTGCTGCTGAAGACGTTGCATAAAAATGTGCATTGCTTGAAGCTGCAGAATTTGAAGTATGAAGTCCGGTTAATGTATATTTACCGGCAGGAAGATCAGCTAAATCTTGATAGAAATCCATTGTTCCGGTCCATGAACCGGCCCAACTATTCCAGCAATATTTACCACCTACTTGAGTCAACTTATAATCAGTACCAGAAGCTGTTACTTTATTATCTGTAGACCAGTTAGTTCCATCTGATGCTGTTCCTGCTTCATTAGAAAGCCCGGGAGAAGAAATAAGCCAAGTTAAATCGACAGTTGTTCCTCCGGTAGCTAATTGTGCTTGAGAAAGTTTATATACTTTAATAGCAGCTGTTAAATCTACTATTGCTTTTTCTAAATCAGCTTTCAATGCAGTAGAATATGCTTCACTATTCGCATCAGAATAAGCAAAAGCAGCACCTTCTGATACCAAGAAAGCATCATATCCAGGATAATGTGGTGTTACTTCAAGCAACTTCATCGCAACGTCATCAAGTGCTCTCAATTCAGTCAACACATTTTTTGAAGCTTCTCTTTCAGCAATAGCTAATTTCAGACTATTATAAATAGCCTTTAGCTCAACGATATGCTAGACTCTTCCAACTTCGCAGAAGCCTCAGTGGAAAGAGATGCCAATTTCAAGGTATATCCTCCAGCGACATCATCACTACCTGTGAGATTCGCGATTTCTTGAATAAGCACACTAATCTGTTCTTTCAAGTAAGTGTTATATTGATCTGCATTACCTAGAAAGACAAGCTTAAATCCATCAGCATTAAACCAACCGCTAGCATCTGTTCCATCGCCAGAGCCGGAAGCTCCTACTCGAACGGCTTGAGAAGTAGGAACAAAAAACTCTGTAGTAAGAACAACCCATTTGTAATTACCGGCATCATCCTTGCCATAATCAGATTGTTTCATTGTAGCTGCTACAGAGTCAGTACCTACTACAGCATATACGCTCTGATTCGTAATGTGCGAAGGTGTTGCGTCTGCCATACGCAATGCACCAGAAATAGAATAATAACCAGCAGGAAGTTCTGCAGTTGTTTGATAAAGATTCGTATACTGAAGACTCTGATCCCATGCATTAAAAATATAACTACCTTCATAAGAAGTAGTAGAAGTTTGAACACCAGCATCGTTCCATTTATCCCAGCTTGTCTGCAATACCCAACCACCTGGTTGATAACGACCTGGACCGAAACCTCCTAGGCCTTGAGCACTCTGAACCCCAAGGAACTTATAACCAGATGCTTCATCTGTTCCTTTCTCAAAACCGGCATTGACCATATACTGATCGGTCACATCGTCTCCAGGACTTTGTGCTTGCACTGCTGAGATACTTATACATGCCAACGTTGTGGCGAAAAAATAGCGTAAAATTCTCATTTCATTCTTGTTTAAGTTAATAATTGTGTTGTGTATTATATCCAAATGTTATCCTTATATCTATTTGGAGGGCAAAGACAAAGCTTCTTTGTCAAGATGAGACAGCATCTCTATGGTATACCTATACCTTACTTATATGCTTCTTTGAGAAATGAGAAGTTAATAATTGCTTTGTGTATCCATATATAACATTACCCTAGCCACCTATTTGGAAGACAAAGGTAAGGTTCTTTAAATAGACAAACAAACAAATTGATTGATAAGTATTAATTTTAATCACAAAACGACATACCACTCGTTTTTTTACTTACTTTTCTTTCATATCCCAAGATAAAACATATAAATATATCAAATATATAACTCCATAAAAAAAGGCTTTCCTTTATGGAAAGCCTTTTTTATCGCAAGTTGATGTATTCTTACTCAGCGGCAGGAGCCTCAGTTGCAAGTACAGGAGCCTCAGTTGCGGGAACTTCTGCACTAGGAGCTGCTTTTTTAGAACGACGAGTAGTCTTCTTTGCCGCTTTTTGCTCTTTAGCCATATTCTCATTATAGTCAACAAGCTCGATGAAACACATTTCTGCATTATCACCTAGACGATGACCTGTTTTTATGATACGAGTGTAACCGCCTGGACGATCAGCAATTTTGGCACTGACTTCCTTAAAAAGCTCGGTCACTGCAAACTTGTCTTGTAGGTTAGAGAAGACTACACGACGAGAGTTCGTAGTATCATTCTTCGACTTAGTCAACAAAGGCTCAATGAACTTCTTCAGTGCTTTTGCCTTCGCAAGGGTCGTAGTGATTCTTTTGTGCTGAATCAAAGAACAAGCCATGTTTTGAAGCATAGCCTTTCTATGAGATGCAGTGCGGCCCAAATGGTTGAATTTTTTGTTATGTCTCATTTTTGTTTAATCTTTATCAAGTTTATAACGTGAAATGTCGGTTCCAAACGACAGATTCAGACCCTCGAGCAAATCATCAAGCTCAGTGAGCGATTTCTTACCGAAATTACGGAACTTAAGGAGGTCGTTCTTATTGAACTGTACCAAGTCTCCAAGCGTTTCTACATCGGCAGCTTTCAAACAGTTTAGCGCACGAACACTAAGGTCCATATCGGCCAAACGGGTTTTGAGGAGCTGACGCATATGAAGCACCTCTTCGTCAAATTCTTCATTCGTTTCACTATCAGATACCTCCAACGTAATTTTTTCGTCAGAGAACAACATAAAGTGATGAATTAGAATCTTGGCAGCCTCTTTTAGGGCATCTTTCGGATGAATGGAACCATCCGTAGTAATTTCTAGTACAAGTTTATCATAGTCAACACGTTGATCTACACGATAATTCTCTACTACATATTTTACATTACGGATAGGGGTATAGATTGAATCAATAGCCAAGGTGTTGACGTCCGTACAATAAATACGATTTTCATCAGCAGGAACATATCCACGACCTTTGTTAATACTAATCTCAATCGTCATTTTAGCTTTGGTATCTAAATTACAAATAACCAATTCAGGATTTAACACTTCAAACCCGGTCAAGCACTTACCGATGTCACATGCACGAAACTCTTTCGCGTTCTCGACAGTCACAACGACTTTCTCATTCTCGAACTCCTCAACAACTTGCTTGAATCTTACTTGCTTCAGATTCAAGATGATGTTGGTTACATCTTCCTTTACGCCAGGAATTGTCGCAAATTCGTGCTCAACACCCTCAATCTTGATGGTGTTGATTGCGAATCCCTCAAGTGAGGAAAGGAGCATACGGCGAAGAGCGTTACCTACGGTAATACCGAAGCCGGGTTCCAAAGGACGAAATTCAAACTTTCCGAACTTTGAGTCCGATTCCAACATCAGGACTTTATCTGGTTTTTGAAATGCTAATATAGCCATTTTACTTCAGTTATTTATTATTTAGAATACAACTCAACGATCAGTTGCTCTTTGATGTTCTCAGGAATGTCAGCGCGTTCTGGTATGTGAAGTAACTTACCAGTTTTGCTCGCATCATCCCATTCCATCCAAGGGTATTTGCTATGATTGAAACCTGCAAGAGCAGCATCAATCACCTCGAGAGATTTTGATTTCTCACGAACACCAATAACTTGACCCGGTTTTACACTATATGAAGCGATATTGACAACCAAGCCATCTACAGTAATGTGACGGTGGCAAACTAATTGACGTGCAGCAGCACGAGTAGGAGCAATACCCAAACGGAACACTACATTGTCAAGACGTTGCTCCAATAGTTGCAACAGTACTTCACCTGTAATACCCTTAGATGTAGCTGCCTTCTCAAAAAGATTGCGGAACTGACGCTCAAGTACGCCGTAAGTGTATTTTGCTTTTTGCTTCTCTTTCAGCTGCGTGCCGTACTCAGAAGTTTTCTTCTTACGGCCATTTCCATGCTGACCAGGAGCGTAGTTCTTCTTAGACAACACCTTATCTGCGCCAAAGATTGCTTCACCAAACTTGCGGGCAATTCTTGATTTAGGACCTGTATATCTAGCCATTTTATTATTCTTTTAATTTTACAAATGAATTATACGCGACGTCTCTTAGGAGGACGGCAGCCATTATGAGGAAGTGGAGTAACATCTATAATCTGTGTTACTTCAATACCTGCACCATGAATGGTACGAATAGCGGACTCACGACCGTTACCCGGTCCTTTTACATAAGCGACTACTTTTCTAAGGCCAAGGTCATAAGCAACCTTTGCACAATCCTGTGCTGCCATTTGAGCAGCGTAAGGAGTATTTTTCTTTGAACCGCGGAATCCCATTTTACCAGCTGAAGACCATGAAATGATCTGACCTTCACTATTTGCCAAGCTAACGATGATATTGTTAAAAGAAGAATGTACGTGCAACTGTCCTTGTGCATCTACTTTTACAACTCTTTTCTTGGCTGCAACTGTTTTTTTTGCCATAATTAACTTAATTATTTAGTAGCTTTTTTCTTGTTTGCAACTGTTTTCTTACGACCCTTACGTGTACGAGCATTGTTTTTTGTACTCTGACCACGAAGAGGTAGACCAATACGATGACGCACGCCACGGTAACAACCGATGTCCATCAATCGCTTGATATTCAACTGAACCTCTGAGCGAAGGTCACCCTCCACTTTATAATCTGCAAGGATCTCACGAATCTGTGCAGCTTGGTCATCTGTCCAATCTTTTACTTTTAAGTCTTTGTCAACTCCAGCCTTGTCCAATATTTTGGCTGAGCTGCTGCGTCCGATACCAAAAATGTAGGTCAACGCAATCTCACCTCTCTTATTCTGAGGCAAATCTACACCAACTATTCTTATTGCCATATTGCTATGATATTATTTGCTTAATAAACGAATCAACCCTGACGTTGTTTAAACTTGGGATTCTTTTTGTTAATCACGTACAATACGCCATGACGTCGTACGATTTTGCACTCTGGAGTGCGTTTCTTCAAAGAAGCTCTAACTTTCATATCTATCTTTTATTATTTGTATCTAAAACAAATTCTACCTTTCGACAAATCATAAGGTGACATTTCTACACGTACCTTATCGCCGGGAAGGATCTTTATATAATGCATTCTCATTTTTCCAGAAATATGAGCCGTGATTTCATGCCCATTTTCTAATTCTACACGAAACATTGCATTTGACAATGCTTCGATTATTACTCCATCTTGTTCTATCGCAGACTGTTTAGCCATACTTATTAATTAAATTCAAATTGCGTTTTCACCTAAAACTTCTTCAATAAACTGGAACGTAGAAAGCACATCTGCACCCTTCTTTGTTACAGCAATAGTATGCTCAAAATGAGCAGCCAATTGACGATCACAAGTACGAGTACCCCAATTGTTAGCCTCCAAATAGACATCACGTCCACCTGCAAGAACCATTGGCTCAATCGCAATGCATAAACCAGCTTTCAGAAGCATACCTGTACCTCGTCTCCCATAATTAGGGACTTGAGGTTCTTCATGCATTTCTCTTCCTATCCCATGCCCTACAAACTCACGAACTACACTGTACCCTTCGGCTTCACAATAGTTCTGAACAGTATAACCAATATCGCCTAATCGTCGACCCGGAATTGCCGTTTCAATAGCCTTATAAAGTGACTCTTTCGTCGTTTTTAGAAGTTTCAATGTAGAAGGTTTCACTTCCCCTACACAAAACGTATAACAAGAGTCTCCACAAAAACCATTTAACAGTGTACCACAATCTACCGACACAATATCACCATCTTTCAATGGTACATCATCAGGAATACCATGCACTACTTGGTCATTTACTGAAGTACAAAGAGATGCTGGGAATGGACCACCATAAGGATTTGGGAACCCCAAAAAGGTTGGAATCGCTCCATTATCTCTAATAAAGGTTTCCGCTACTCGATCCAATTGCTTAGTAGTAACACCTGGCTTAACAAGTTTTGCAACCTCAGCCAAAGTTTTTCCTACCAACAAGTTACTTTCACGAAGTAACTCTATTTCCTCTTCTGTCTTAAGATAAACCATTCGTTTTACCTCATTATTCAATAAGCATTTCCAACAGCAAATCGCCCTTTAATGCGACCAGAACTTAGCAGACCATCATAATGTCTCATCAATAAATGGCTCTCTATTTGCTGAAGCGTATCGAGAACAACACCTACAAGAATGATCAATGAAGTACCACCAAAGAACTGAGAGAATCCTGACTGCACACCAAATTTAGTGGTAAATACAGGAAGAATTGCAATAAAAGCGAGGAAAAAAGAACCGGGTAATGTTATACGAGACATAATTGTATCAATATATTCCGCAGTATCTTTACCTGGCTTAATTCCAGGAATAAAGCCATTATTGCGCTTCATATCCTCAGCCATTTGAGTTGGATTAATTGTAATTGCAGTATAAAAATAGGTAAATAGGACAATCAATATTACAAAAACAAAATTATACCAAAATCCATGAGGATTAGTCAATTCGATTGCAAAACTAGATGCATCTCCCTTATTTGAATAGCCAACAAAAGCCAAAGGAATAAACATAATAGCTTGCGCAAAAATGATAGGCATAACATTTGCAGAATTCACTTTTAAAGGAATGTACTGACGAGCACCACCATATTGCATATTATCCGAAATACGCTTTGCATACTGCACAGGAATATGACGACTTCCCTGAACTAACAGGATTGCAGCCACAATTACAAGCATTAGAGTTACAAATTCAAAGATAAGCATGATGAGACCACCACCTTGTGTTGCAGTAAAACGCGATACTAGCTCTTGACCTAACGCATTTGGTAGACGTGCTATAATTCCAACCAAAATGATGAAAGATACACCATTTCCTATTCCCTTATCTGTAATACGTTCACCTAACCAAAGAATAAACATACTACCTGCAGTCAAAATTATAATAGAAGTTATCATAAAAAAGATCCAATCCAAAGAAGAATTGAATGCAGGACCAATCGTATTCTTCAAATTCATCAAATAAGCCGGAGCTTGGAAAATAAGAATAATAATCGTCAAATAACGAGTATACTGATTGATCTTAGTATGCCCACTTTCACCTTCACGTTGCAATTTCTGGAAATAAGGCACTGCAATTGCCAATAACTGTATCACAATAGATGCAGTAATATAAGGCATAATACCCAGTGCGAACACTGAAGCATTTGAGAATGCGCCACCAGAGAACATATCCAAAAGTGACAAAAGTCCACCATCGGTTTGTTTATGAAGCGCTCCCAACATCGAAGGATTTATACCAGGAAGCGTTACAAAGGATCCAAAACGATAAATTGCAACAAACAATATGGTAATGAGAATCCGCTGACGCAGATCCTCAATTTTCCAAATGTTTTTCAGTGTCTCAACAGCTTTAATCATGAGATCAGAGTTTAACTACAGTTCCACCAACGGCTTCGATAGCTTTTGAAGCAGATGCAGAGAAGCCATTTGCCTCAACTGTCAACTTCGCTTTCAATTCACCGTTGCCCAATACTTTAACCAACTGATTAGAAGAAATAAATCCTGCAGCAATAAAATCTGCTAGACCTACTTTTTCAAGGTTATTCACCTCAGCAAGTTTTTGAATAGTATCCAAATTGATTGCTTTATACTCTACACGATTGATGTTCTTAAAACCAAATTTAGGAACACGACGCTGAAGAGGCATCTGACCACCTTCAAAACCAATCTTACGAGAATAACCCGATCTTGATTTGGCGCCCTTATGACCACGAGTAGAAGTGCCACCATGACCAGAACCAGGTCCGCGACCTATTCTCTTACATGAATGAGTAGCACCACTAGCGGGTTTCAAATTACTTAAGTCCATATCTTAATAATTTTTTCTATTCTACAAGTTATTACTCTATAATAGTAACAAGGTGTTTTACCTTATTTACCATACCTTGAAGCGAGTCTGTAAGCTCATGCTCTACAACCTTGTTCATTTTACGGAGACCAAGTGCATCGAGAGTTCTCTTCTGATCTTTTGGGGCTCCGATTCTGCTTTTTGTCTGCTTAATCTTAATTGTTGCCATAGCTTAATCTTTCTTAACCTCTAAACACTTTATCCATACTAATTCCACGATTCTGAGCTACAGTACGTGCATCACGCAACTCACCAAGCGCCTTTATCGTTGCCTTTACCAAATTATGAGGATTGGAAGATCCCTTTGACTTAGCAAGTACATCTGTTACACCAACACTCTCTAATACAGCACGCATAGCACCACCGGCAACTACACCAGTACCATGAGAAGCTGGTTTGATAAATACTTCAGCACCCCCAAAACGGGCAAGTTGCTCATGAGGTATAGTACCTTTAAGAACAGGAACCTTTATCAGGTTTTTCTTGGCTGTTTCTACGCCTTTAGCAATAGCGGAAGTTACCTCACCCGCCTTACCAAGACCCCAACCAATTACGCCATCCTCGTTTCCAACAACTACGATAGCTGAAAAGCTCATGGTACGACCACCTTTCGTAACTTTTGTTACGCGGTTAATTGCCACCAATCTATCTTTAAGCTCTATATCGCTTGCAATTTTTACTTTATTTGCCATAATGATTAAAATTTAAGTCCTGCGTTACGGGCAGCATCAGCTACTTCCTTAACTCTACCATGATACAAATAACCATTACGGTCAAACACTACAGAAGTAACACCAGCTTCCTGGGCACTTTTTGCAATAAGTTCACCAACCTTAGCAGCTTGCTCTTTCTTAGGAAGAGTCCCCTCTAATGCTAGAGAAGAAGCCGCAGCTAGTGTTTTACCAGCAAGGTCATCAATAACCTGAACATAGATCTGCTTATTGCTTCTGTATACACTCATGCGCGGACGCTCTGCTGTGCCAGAAATTTTATTGCGTACTCTATATTTAATCTTTGTTCGTCTATCTAATTTAGTAGTCATAATCTTACCTTTCTAAAGATTTATTTTGCACTTGCAGACTTACCAGATTTGCGACGAATCTCTTCACCCACAAATCGAATACCTTTACCTTTATATGGCTCAGGTTTGCGGAAAGAACGAATCTTTGAGCAAATCATACCAAGTAACTGCTTATCACAGCTCTCTAACATTATCAAAGGGTTTTTATTACGCTCTGATTTAGTCTCAACCTTTACTTCTGCGGGAAGCTGAATAAAGATTGCATGAGAATATCCCAAAGATAGCTCAATTGTGTTTCCTTGGTTGGATGCACGATAACCTACACCTACAAGTTCAAGTTCCTTACGGTAGCCTTGAGAAACACCAATCACCATATTATTAATAAGCGAACGATACAAACCATGGAATGCACGTTCCTGTTTATCCTCATTACTACGAGTAAGCTCTATTTCGTTCTCTTTAACTTCTACATTGATCAGAGGATTAACCTCTTGTACCAACTCTCCTTTGGGACCTTTTACGGTTACCACGTTATCCTTCAGAGTTACTGTAACTCCAGCAGGAATGCTAATAGGTAATTTACCAATTCTTGACATAGCTTTTCCTCCTTAATTTAATAAACGTAGCACAATACTTCGCCACCGATTTTCAACTCAGCTGCTTCTTTATTGGTCATTACACCTTTAGAAGTTGAGATGATAGCGATACCCAAACCATTAATAACACGAGGCATTTCTTTATAGCCTGTGTATTTACGCAAACCGGGAGTAGAAATTCTCTCCAGTTTCTTAATCGCGTTCACTTTGTTTACGGGATCGTACTTCAAAGCAACCTTGATAGTACCTTGAGGGCCTTCTTCCACGAACTTATAGTTCAAGATGTAACCCTTCTCAAAAAGAATCTTTGTAATTTCTTTTTTGAGATTAGAGGCAGGAACTTCTACCACACGGTGTTTTGCACCGATGGCGTTTCTTAACCTCGTCAAATAATCTGCTATTGGATCTGTCATAAAATAATTAAATTAATCAGGCCTCCCTGACAATATTTAAATAAAAAAAATGCTTATTTACCAGCTTGCCTTCTTAATTCCAGGAATAAGACCATTAGAAGCCATTTCACGGAACTGAATTCTGGAAACACCGAACTGACGAATGTAGCCTTTTGGGCGGCCTGTCAGTGAGCAACGATTGTGAAGACGAATTGGATTAGCATTCTTTGGAATTGACTGCAACTTTTGTGCTGCCTCAAATCGTTCAGAAGGATCTTCACTCTTTTTCACAATGGCTTTCAACGCTGCTCTTTTCACAGCGTATTTTGCTACCAGTTTAGCACGCTTTACTTCACGCGCTTTCATTGATTCTTTTGCCATAATTATATCAATCTTTATTCTTAAAAGGTAAACCGAATTCTTTCAACAATGCATAACCTTCTTCATCAGTAGCAGCAGAAGTCACAAACGTGATATTCATACCCATGATTTTAGAAACGCTATCAATATTGATTTCAGGGAATATAATTTGCTCTTCGATACCCAATGTATAATTACCTTGACCATCAAATTTGCTATTAATACCCTTGAAGTCACGAATACGAGGCAAAGAAACACGAACAAGGCGCTCCAAGAACTCATACATTCTTTCACGACGCAATGTTACCATCACACCAATAGGCATTTTCTTACGCAACTTGAAGTTCGCAATATCTTTGCGTGACAAAGTCACAACAGCTTTCTGACCTGTGATCGTTGAAAGCTCTGTTACAGCCACGTCTACAATTTTCTTATCAGCAACAGCAGCCCCTAGACCTTGGTTAATCACGATCTTTTTTAATACGGGAATCTGCATCGCAGAAGAATACTGAAATTTCTCCTTCAATGCTGGAGCGATACGCTCCGCATATTCTTTCTTAAGACTTGCAGTATTACTCATTACTTAATCTCCTCTCCTGATTTTTTAGCATAACGTACCAAAACGCCATCAGCGTTTCTCTTTCTACCAATGCGAGTTGCCAAACCTGACTTGGGATCCAATGGATTCAAGTTAGAAATATGCAAAGAAGCCTCTTGTTTAGCGATACCACCCTGAGGGTTTTTAGCACTAGGCTTCTGACTCTTTGAAACGAGGTTCACGCCCTCTACAAAAGCTCTTTGTTTCTCTACAAGAACTTTAAGCACACGACCCGTTTTGCCTTTATCTTTTCCAGCATTGACAATAACGGTGTCGCCTTTTTTAATATGTAACTTACTCATTACTTTACTTTTTTACTTGATTAAAGTACTTCAGGGGCAAGAGACACAACCTTCATATTAGCGGTACGCAACTCTCTCGCTACAGGGCCGAAAATACGGCTACCTCTAATCTCACCTGCGTTGTTTAGCAACACACAAGCATTGTCGTCAAAGCGAATATAGGAACCATCTGGACGACGGATTTCTTTCTTCGTGCGAACGATAAGAGCCTTTGAAACAGCTCCCTTCTTTACATCACTTGAAGGAATTACACTCTTTACTGAAACGACAATTACATCACCAACAGAAGCATAACGACGACCTGTGCCACCGAGTACTCGGATGCAAAGGGCCTCTTTAGCTCCACTGTTGTCACAAACTATAAGTCTTGATTCTGTCTGTATCATAATTACTTAGCTCTTTCAACAATTTCTACTAATCTCCATCTCTTACTCTTACTCAAAGGACGAGTTTCCATAATACGGACAGTATCCCCTTCATTGCACTCGTTCTTTTCATCGTGAGCATGGTATTTTTTTGTCTTGCTGACAAACTTACCATAAATGGGGTGCTTTTCTTTAAATTTAGCAGCAACAGTAATAGTTTTATCCATTTTATTGCTTACAACAACCCCGAGTCTCTCTTTTCTTAAATTTCTATCTGACATAGGACTCACTTTATTTATTAAGTTCTCTTTGACGCAACTCAGTCATCAAACGCGCGATGGTTCTGCGGAGTTGCTTGATCTGCGAAGGGTTTTCCATAGGAGTGATTGCATGATTTACAACCATCTGTTCATAGTTAGCCTTCTCTGCTGCGACTCTTTCTACCAAGTCTGTGGTAGTCAATTCTTTAATTTCTGCAGTTTTCATAACTATTATGCATTTTGACTTTGAGTAGTATCATAATCACGTCTCACAATAAACTTAGTAGTAACAGGTAGTTTCTGAGCAGCCAAACGGAGAGCCTCCTTAGCGATACTAAACGAAACACCTTCTACCTCGATAATGATACGCCCAGGAGTAACAGGAGCCACAAATCCTTCCGGATTACCTTTACCTTTACCCATACGTACCTCAGCAGGTTTTTTTGTTATAGGCTTGTCTGGAAAGATTCGTATCCAAATCTGACCTTGACGTTGCATATATCTCGTAACAGCAATACGAGCTGCTTCTATTTGGCGACCAGTGATCCACTTACTTTGAAGTGACTTGATGCCAAATGATCCGAAAGCCAACTGATTGCCACGTTGAGCATTGCCTTTCATGCGACCTTTTTGCTGCCTTCTGAATTTTGTCTTTTTAGGTTGTAACATATTTCCTAACCTCAAATTCTAGTTAACGATTACTTTTTTTTCTCTTGAAGTTCTTAGCTCCATTGCTTGGTGCATTTCCACGACCACTTTCTTTTTGAGTAAAGTTTGGAGCGAGTTCACGCTTGCCATATACTTCACCTTTGCAAATCCACACTTTAATGCCTAGGAGACCGACTTTCGTCAAAGCCTCACAATGACAATAATCAATATCGGCACGGAATGTATGCAATGGAGTTCTTCCTTCCTTATACATCTCAGAACGGGCTATTTCAGCGCCATTCAAACGTCCTGAAATTTGAACTTTAATACCTTCAGCGCCCATACGCATTGTATTTGCGATAGCCATTTTAATGGCGCGACGATAAGCGATCTTTCCTTCTACCTGACGAGCGATATTGTTACCTACAATAACTGCATCAAGTTCAGGACGCTTTACCTCAAAAATATTAATTTGAACATCTTTATCGGTAATTTTCTTCAACTCCTCTTTCAACTTATCAACTTCCTGGCCACCCTTACCAATGATGATACCTGGGCGAGCAGTGCAAACCGTAATCGTCACAAGCTTCAATGTACGCTCAATAACAATTCTAGCCACACTAGCTTTTGCTAGTCGAGCATTCAAGTACTTACGAATCTTGGTATCCTCCAAGAGATTCTCACCGTACTTTCTGCCACCATACCAATTGGAATCCCAGCCTCTGATGATTCCCAAACGGTTACTAATTGGATTAACTTTTTGTCCCATCTAGATTAAATTTCATCATTAGTACTCTTCGTATCAACGAACAATGTAACATGGTTTGAACGCTTACGAATGCGATAGCCACGGCCCTGAGGTGCAGGGCGCATACGCTTTAACATAGCACCACCATCCACAAAAACTGTAGTTACGAACAACTCACCATTCTCGGCCTTGCGATCATTTTTCTGCTCCCAGTTTGCAATAGCTGAGCGCAACAGTTTCTCAACTCTACGAGAAGCCTCTTTTGAAGAGAACTTCAACACGCCAAGTGCCTTATTAACTTCCATACCGCGAATCATGTCAGTGACATAACGCATTTTGCGGGGAGAAGTAGGAACATTCTGCAACTTAGCAAAAGAAACAGCTTTCAGAGCTTCTTTTCTCTTTTCAGCTGATATTTTTTTTCTAGCTCCCATTATATAATTTTACTTTTTATTACTGACTTACTTTCCTGATTATCTCTTCTTGTTGCCAGCATGACCACGGAAGTTACGAGTTGGAGCGAATTCGCCCAATTTGTGACCAACCATGTTCTCTGTAACATATACAGGAATAAATTTATTTCCATTATGAACTGCAACTGTATGACCCACAAAATCAGGGGAAATCATTGAAGCTCTAGCCCATGTCTTAACGACAATTTTCTTGCCACTCTCGTTCATTGCGAGAATACGGCTCTCTAACTTCACGTTAATATACGGACCTTTTTTTAGCGAACGACTCATATATATCTTATATTAATCAGGTTACTTTTTTCTTCTCTCAATAATATACTTAGATGAATGCTTCTTAGGAGCTCTTGTTTTAAGACCCTTAGCATACAATCCAGTACGTGAACGAGGATGTCCTCCAGATTGACGACCTTCACCACCACCCATGGGGTGATCCACAGGATTCATTACCACACCACGGTTGTGAGGGCGCTTACCCTGCCAACGTGAACGGCCTGCTTTACCTGAGCTTTCGAGTGCGTGATCAGAGTTGCCAACACTACCAATAGTAGCTTTGCAAGTACTCAAAATCTGACGAATCTCACCTGAAGGCAATTTCACAACACTATACTTACCCTCACGAGAAGTTAGCTGAGCAAAATTACCAGCAGAACGAACCATCATTGCACCTTGTCCAGGACGAAGCTCAATATTATGGATCACTGTACCAACAGGGATATTCTGAAGAGGAAGCGCATTACCCACCTCGGGTACCGCATTCTCACCTGACATTAGAGTCGCACCCACTTGCAGTCCATTGGGAGCGATAATATAACGTTTTTCACCATCAGCATAATACAAAAGAGCAATACGAGCCGAACGGTTTGGATCGTATTCAATTGTTTTTACTACTGCAGGTACACCGTCTTTTTCTCTTTTAAAATCGATGATTCTATACTTTCTCTTGTGTCCTCCACCAATATAACGAACGGTCATTTTACCCTCATTATTACGGCCGCCAGTAGAGCGTTTTCCGTACACAAGTGATTTCTCTGGTGCCGATGCTGTCAGTTCCTCAAAGGTACCAATAACTTTATGTCTTTGCCCCGGTGTTGTGGGCTTAAATTTACGTACTGCCATTTCTCTTTAAATATTGCTATAAAAATCAATAGTATCGCCCTCTTTCAAGGTAACGATGGCTTTCTTAAAAGCATTCGCGCGACCTTTAATAAGACCGGCACGAGTCCAACGATTCTTGGACTTACCAATATAGCGCATTGTATTCACGCTCACAACGGTTACATTGTATAGAGCTTCAATTGCACCTTTAACCTCAAGTTTATTGTACTCCGGACGAACTATGAAACCGAAAGTATTACGCTTTTCGGTTTCCTTGTTCATCTTTTCAGTAACAATCGGTTTAATAATAATTCCCATTATTTAAGCCTTTATTTTGTTAATGTTTCATCAATCGCAGCAAGAGCACTCTCTGTCAGAACCACTACACTAGCATTCAATACTCGATAAGTATTTACACTAGACACCGGAACAACAAGAGTCTTCTCTATATTACGAGCCGACAAATATACGTTTTTATTATCAGAAGCCAAAACAAAAAGAGCCTTCTTGTTTGAAATTTTCAAATCATTAAGAACACTTAAGAATTCTTTTGTTTTTGGAGCTTCGAAAGCAAAATCCTCTACCACGATTAGAGCATCAGCTTGCGCCTTATAAGCAAGAGCTGATTTACGAGCTAAGGTCTTTACTTTCTTGTTTAGCTTGAAAGAGTAATCACGAGGTACAGGACCGAACACACGTGCACCACCAACAAGAAGAGGTGATTTAATATCACCACGACGGGCACCGCCACCACCTTTCTGGCGACCAAGTTTACGAGTAGAACCCGAAAGTTCACTTCTCTCTTTTGACTTATGCGTGCCTTGACGCTGATTGGCCATAAATTGCTTTACGTCCAAATAAATCGCATGATCATTTGGTTCAATAGCGAAGATAGACTCGTTTAACGTAACCTTTCTTCCGGTGTCAGCACCATTAATGTTTAATACGCTAATTTCCATTTTACTTCTCTATTAATACGATTGAACCTTTAGCACCTGGAACAGAACCTTTAATTAATAAAAGATTGTGTTCTGAGATCACCTTTAACACACGCAAATTCTGCACAGTTACACGATCGCCACCCATTTGGCCACCCATACGCATACCTTTAAATACCTTAGCAGGGTATGAGCAAGCACCAATAGAACCCGGTTTACGAGCACGATTATGCTGTCCGTGGGTGCTTTGACCTACACCAGCAAAACCATGTCTTTTCACAACGCCTTGAAAACCTTTTCCCTTAGAAGTAGCAACTACATCTACAAAAGAATTTTCTGCGAACATTTGCACATCAATTACGTCACCGAGATTGAGGTCTGCCTCAAATCCCTTGAACTCGGCCAAGTGTCTCTTGGGGGTTACGCCGGCTTTACTGAAGTGCCCCATCAAAGCTTTCGTAGCATGTTTTTCTTTCTGCTCTTGAAAACCTAATTGGACAGCTTCATAGCCATCTTTTTCAACTGATTTCAGCTGAGTAACCACACAAGGACCTGCTTCGATAACAGTGCACGGTACATTTTTACCGTCGGCACTGAATACGGATGTCATTCCGATTTTTTTTCCTAATAATCCTGGCATTTCACTTAACTATTAATATTATCACACTTTAATTTCTACTTCCACTCCACTAGGCAATTCTAGTTTCATCAAAGCATCTACCGTTTTAGCCGTAGAGCTATAGATGTCAATAAGACGCTTGTAAGAAGCTAGTTCGAACTGTTCACGCGACTTCTTGTTTACGAAGGTAGAGCGATTCACTGTAAAGATACGCTTGTGCGTAGGAAGAGGGATAGGACCACTAACAATGGCACCTGTAGCCTTCACAGTTCTCACGATTTTCTCAGCAGACTTATCAACCAAGTTGTAATCGTAAGATTTCAATTTAATTCTAATTTTTTGGCTCATATTTTTAACTTTTATTTTAAAGCAAATCAGTGCGACCTTTCACTTCCTCAAGTACTGTCTTCGCTATAGAAGTTGACAATTGAGAGAAATGCGAGAAAGTCATAGAAGAAGTTGCACGACCTGAAGTAATGGTACGTAAAGCTGTTACATAACCGAACATTTCGGCAAGAGGCACATTTGCTTTTACAATACGCGCACCCGAACGACTATTCTCCATTCCTTCTACTTGGCCACGACGCTTATTCAAATCGCCAATTACATCACCCATATTTTCCTCTGGAGTTACCACCTCGAGTTTCATAACAGGTTCTAGCAATACAGGACCAGCTTTAGCACAAGCATTCTTGTAAGCCTGAACTGCAGCAATCTCAAACGAAAGTTGATCTGAGTCAACAGGGTGGAACGAACCATCCAAAAGAGTCACTTTCAACGTATCTAAAGGATAGCCGGCAAGTACGCCATTCTTCATTGCAGAAGTAAAGCCTTTTTGAACAGAAGGGATAAACTCTTTAGGGATATTACCACCTTTTACCGCATCTATAAACTGAAGACCAGTTCCTTCAAAATCGTCATCAGCAGGACCTACATTTATAATGATATCAGCAAATTTACCACGACCACCAGATTGCTTCTTATAAACCTCACGAAGATTAACTGTCTTTGTAATAGCTTCCTTATAAGAAACCTGAGGACGACCTTGGTTACATTCCACTTTAAACTCACGTTTTAAACGATCAACAATGATATCAAGATGAAGTTCACCCATACCAGAGATAACGGTTTGACCTGTTTGCTCATCTGTTGATACACGGAAAGTAGGATCTTCTTCAGCCAATTTAGCCAAGCCAACTGACAACTTATCAAGATCCTTCTGAGTTTTAGGCTCAATAGCGATACCAATTACAGTGTCAGGGAAGTCCATAGACTCAAGAACTATAGGAGCTGTTTCGTCACAAAGAGTATCACCAGTGCGAATATCTTTAAATCCGACACCTGCACCAATATCACCCGCGCCAATTACCTCTACAGGATTTTGCTTATTTGAATGCATTTGGAACAGACGAGACACGCGCTCTTTTTTACCAGAACGAGTATTATAGATATAAGAGCCCGCTTCAATTTTACCCGAATAAACGCGGAAAAAAGTTAAACGCCCCACATAAGGGTCAGTAGCAATTTTAAAAGCAAGTGCTGCCGTTTTTGCATCATCATCAGGCTTACGAGTCGTTTCTTCTCCTGTCTCAGGGTCAGTGCCTATTATATCACCATTTTCTAGAGGAGAAGGAAGAAATGCACAAACATAATCAAGTAATGTCTGCACGCCTTTATTTTTAAATGAAGAGCCACAAAGCATAGGAACAAGTTCCATTTTACAAGTAGCCGTACGTAAAGCACGAAGAATTTCATCTTGAGTAATTGTAGAAGGATCATCAAAGAACTTCTCCATCAAAACGTCATCATATTCAGCAATAGCCTCCAACATTTTCTCACGATACTCATGAGCCTCATCAAGTAAATTTGCCGGAATCTCTTCTTCTTCATAATCTGCACCCATTGTTTCATCGTGCCAGAGAATAGCCTTCATCTTAATAAGGTCAACAAGACCTTTGAAGTTTTCCTCGGCACCAATAGGTATCACGATAGCACAAGCATTTGCACCCAAAACAGCTTTCATCTGGCGTAACACTTCATAGAAGTCTGCACCAGAGCGGTCCATTTTATTAACATAACCAATACGGGGTACATTGTATTTATCAGCCTGACGCCATACCGTTTCCGACTGAGGTTCTACACCACCTACTGCACAGTAAGTAGCCACCGCACCGTCAAGCACACGTAATGAGCGCTCTACTTCAGCAGTAAAGTCAACGTGTCCCGGAGTGTCAATCAAGTTAATTTTATAAGTATTGCCAGCCCATTTCCAACGAGTGGTTGTCGCAGCAGAAGTAATTGTAATACCACGCTCCTGCTCTTGAGCCATCCAGTCCATGGTAGCAGCGCCATCATGCACCTCACCAATTTTGTGAGTCAAACCCGTATAGTAAAGAATACGTTCAGAAGTAGTAGTCTTACCAGCATCGATATGCGCCATGATACCGATATTACGAGTTAAATGTAAATCGTGTTTAGCCATTTCTTCGTTTAGAATCTAAAGTGAGCAAATGCACGGTTAGCTTCAGCCATACGGTGCATATCTTCTTTACGCTTATAGGCACCACCTTGTTCATTGAAAGCATCCATAATTTCAGCAGCCAACTTGTCTGCCATTGTTTTACCGCCACGTTTACGAGCGAACAGGATCAGATTCTTCATAGAAACCGATTCTTTACGATCCGGACGGATTTCGGTAGGAACCTGAAAGGTTGCACCACCAACACGGCGTGACTTAACTTCCACTTGAGGAGTTATGTTTTCAAGTGCTTTCTTCCAAATCTCAAGAGCAGATTGCTCCGCATTTTGCATTTTGGTTTCAACGAGCTTCAAGGAGTTGTAGAAGATCTCATAAGAGGTATTCTTCTTTCCATCATACATTAGATGGTTTACAAACTTAGAAACCTTTTGATCATTAAAAACGGGATCCGGAAGGACCAAACGTTTTTTAGGTTTTGCTTTTCTCATTTGTTTGAATAATAATGTTTTGTTTTCGGCTGCATTAATTGTGTCTTCAATATTCCTCCGAATATTTACTCAACCATTACCGCATATTCCATCAAACGAAACAAAGTTAAACTTGTTTTCTTTTTGATTATTTCTTTTTAGCTGGGGCAGCTTGTCCTGGTTTAGGACGCTTTGCGCCATACTTAGAACGACGTTGCGTGCGATTTGCAACACCTGCCGTATCGAGAGTACCACGAACAATGTGATAACGCACACCAGGAAGATCTTTTACACGGCCACCACGAACGAGTACAATTGAGTGCTCCTGTAAGTTATGACCTTCTCCTGGAATATAAGAGTTCACTTCTTTCTGATTGGTCAAACGAACACGGGCAACTTTACGCATCGCCGAGTTAGGCTTTTTGGGGGTAGTAGTGTACACACGCACACAAACGCCACGTCTCTGAGGACATGAATCTAGTGCGGGAGACTTACTCTTCTCCACCAAATCAGCTCTTCCTTTTCTTACTAATTGCTGAATTGTAGGCATTTTACTTGTTTTTTAATTATTATATTTTTGTTTTATATATTTCACTCCAAAGCAAGGCATAGTAAATCCACTATACATTACGGGCTGCAAAGGTACGAACTTTTTCCGGAAAAACAATCATTTCTTCGTAGTTTTTCCGGTTTTATTTGAAAAAAAGTATGTTTAACACTTACAAGCTATTTAATTGAGGCAGAAAAAAAGAAAAAAGCCATTTATCAAGCCTCACCACTGATTACAGGAAAAGGAGGCACAAAAGGAGGCTGTTCAAGTTGTATCTTCCCAAAAGTTTCTTCATATTTAGAAATATTATCCTGCAAAGCAAACAGTAAGCGTTTTGCATTTTCAGGAGTAAGAATAACTCGACTCTTTACTACTGCCTTCGGAGTATTAGGCATTACACGCACAAAATCGGCCACAAATTCACTGCGAGAATGCGAAATAATAGAAAGATTGGCGTAAGTTCCTTCTGCGACTTCCTGACTTAACTCTATTTGAAGCTTTCCTTCATTTAAATTATTCTTATCCATAATATATAATATAATGTACGCGAACCTTAATTATATATACCATATAAAAAAGGTTCAACTCATTTTCTGATTACAAAGATGCAACTTTCTGCTGAATTAAGCCACTTATTGGGGAAAAATAATGCGCAATTTCTTATTTTTTTCTAAAAAAACAGTATCTTTGCAACATTATCAAACAATAACAAAGAGAAAAACAGTATGAAGAACATTTTTCGCACATTAGTTATGGCAGCTTTTCTGCTCGTTTCGACAGTTGCCTCGGCGCAATTTAACTATGGAGTACAAGGAGGATTGAACCTAACAAATCCTCAAAACTTCAGCAGTAAAACCGGATGGTTTATCGGACCAGAACTTCAATTTACAGTTCCTATTATTGGACTGGGTGTCAATGGGTCGATACTCTATTCTAAAGCTGATATAGAAGCGAGTAATAGCACTATCAAACAAGAATATATTGACATTCCGATAAACTTAAGATATTCGCTTGGCTTTAGCAGCCTTGCTGCTGTTTTTGTACAAGCAGGACCACAATTTTCATGGGACGTAAGCGGAAATAGTATTGCTGGCGATTATAAAACTGTAAAAGGGGATGACTTCAAAACCTCTCTCAACATAGGTGCAGGTGTTAAAGTATTAAGCCATCTTGAAGTTTACGGAGGCTACAATTGGGCATTAGGTAATAGCTTCAAACTAACCGATGCCAAGAATGTTATTGATGGGAAAAATAACATGTGGAAAGTATCTGTAGCCTATCTCTTCTAAACTCAATGCTGTATGTATTTACAAAAAAAAGAATGATATAGTATATCGTATCATCATCGCATTATTATTACCAAAAGGAGTACCGCTTTTATCCAGCTGTACTCCTTTTTAAGAAAAAGAAATTATACTTTCATGATCACATACGCTGAATTAATTCTTCCACTTCCGCTCTCACAGCTGTTCACCTATTCTGTTCCGGAAGAATGGGCAAACAAAATACACATTGGCTGTCGTGTAGTAGTATCTTTTGGACAAAAAAAGTTTTATACAGGCATTGTGCGTAACCTTCATTTCATACAACCTGAGGGTTTCAAAGTAAAACCAATTACAGCCCTACTTGACACAGAACCTATTTTAGAGCCTTTACAATTTAAGCTTTGGGATTGGATGGCTTATTATTATCTATCCTCCCCAGGCGAGATTATGAAAGCCGCTCTTCCGAGTGGGCTAAAGCCAGAAGGAGATAGCGAAAGCGGAATACTAGAGAGTTATCGTCCACGCACCGAGACAATGCTTAGCCTCTCCTCTTCTTTTATTAAAGATGAACAAGCTTTGCAAAATACGATCAACAATCTAAAACGGGCACACAAGCAACAAGAACTTTTACTTTCTTTTCTCGATTTATATTGTTATAAGGCTTCTTCTTATGAGCAATCGGAACAAGATATAGACAGCCTAACGAATATCCCTATTAGTCGGCACTCATTTCTCACTCAAACAGGAGCCTCACCAAGTATTCTCCTGCAACTTATAAAACGAGGAATTCTAGAACAATATGAAGTAGAATGCGGACGGCTTTGCATTGAAAACTTTGACACTCAAGCTATTCAGTCACTTAATGCAGCTCAAGAAGAAGCCTTGAGGCAGATTCATGATATATTCGGCAAAGGAATCTCTTCCGATGAAAAAAAGATTGACAGCCCAATATCAAAGCAAATTTGTTTACTTCATGGAGTTACTTCAAGTGGGAAGACTGAAGTTTACATACATCTCATCGAAGAAGCTTTAAAAGAAAAGAAACAAGTACTTTATCTTTTGCCTGAAATTGCTTTAACTACACAGATTACAGAACGATTAAAACATGTATTTGGTAATCAGATTGGCATTTATCATTCTAAATTCTCAGACGAAATTCGCGTTGAAATATGGCAAAAGCAACTTAGTGAGAATCCTTATCCACTAATTCTAGGTGCCCGTTCGGCACTTTTTCTTCCATGGAAAAATTTAGGTCTTGTAATAGTCGATGAGGAACATGAAAACAGCTTTAAGCAATACGACCCTTCACCACGTTATCATGCTAAACATACAGCAATGGTGCTAGCCTCATACTTTAATGCAAAAGTTTTATTAGGTAGTGCTACGCCCTCAATAGAAAGTTATCAACTCGCAAAAGAAGGTAAATACGGACTCGTCACGTTAACTGAGCGTTATCAAGGATTGCAATTACCCACAATCATTCCAATTGATATTAAAGAATTGCGACATAAAAAGAAAATGAACGGTAGCTTTTCGCCAATACTACTTGATGCAATAGGTAAAGCGTTAACTCAAAAAGAACAAATTATTCTTTTCCAGAATAGGAGAGGATTTTCGCCAATGATTGAGTGTAAGAATTGTGGATGGGTTCCTCGCTGTAAGAATTGTGACGTAAGTCTAACCTACCATAAAAAAACAAATCTATTAACTTGTCATTATTGCGGTTACACAGAGAACGTACCTATAAAATGTCCTGCTTGCGAAGAAACTAAACTTCTGCGCCAAGGAATTGGGACGGAGCGAATTGAGGATGAAATCTCAATTCTATTTCCTGAAGCAAAAATCGCACGCATGGATATGGATACAGCACATACGCGGGCACAATATGAGCAAATACTATCCGATTTAGAAAGCCAGAAGGTAGATATTCTAATCGGCACACAAATGATATCCAAGGGATTAGACTTCGACCACGTAAGTACTGTAGGGATTTTAGATGCTGATACAATGCTAAATTTCCCGGATTTCCGAGCACATGAACGAGCCTTTCAACTAATGGCTCAGGTAGCAGGACGCGCTGGACGCAAAGGCAAGCAAGGTGCAGTATATATACAAACGCGTTCCATTAGCCACCCTATCATCCAACAAGTTATACAATATAATTATGAGGCATTATATAAAGATCAGTTAGAAGAGCGGGCTTTATTTCATTACCCTCCATACTATAGACTTATTTATGTTTATCTAAAACACCGTGATAGACGCATCGTAGAAGAAGCTACAATACATATTACTAAGTTACTCCGCACTTATCTGCCAGGACGCGTCATGGGGCCAGTAGAGCCAGTTATTGCACGTGTGCAACAACTCTTCATCCGGCAAATAGTTATCAAAATGGAACACGAGGCTTCTATCGATCAAACTCGTCAGTTGTTGAATTACGCACAACAAGAAGTTCTTAGCCACCCCTTATACAAAAGCATTATCATCTACTACGACGTGGATCCAATGTAGCATTAAAAAACATATCCGACATTTAGATAATAACCTATCTGTTTCGTTTTATTAGAATAATTTAGTGTAAACTGAATAGGGCCGATTAAACTTTCATAAGCATAATTTAAATTCACCCCCATTAACGACTTACCTTTATAAAAGAAACGCTCCATTTTGTCGTGCTCTATGCCATAGTTCCCTACAAAAGAAAAATAATGATTGTAAATGCGATAACGTAATTGCAAAGAGGCAATACCCAGCTTCCGTTCGCTTAACTCTACATTATTAACACCCGCAAATGGAAGTTGCTGAGCAAAATAGTGCCCTGCCACATCACCTCCAATCATATTATAATAAGGATAAGCCACATTATGACCTATTATAAATCGTCCATACAAAGAAGGTAACAAAGTAAAACGATCTGTTAAACTAAATGCTGCACGGTATTGAAACTGAAATGCTGAAAAAGGCGACTGATCATGATAAGACACCATATTATCAGTATACAAAGAATAGTCCAGCTTTAGAACAGCACCTTTTGACGGGAAATAGCGTTTATTAAACGTATCATAATAAAGGAATCCATAATAACTAAGATAATCTTCTGAAGGTATTTCAGCATCTACTTGTTTTGACGTATAAAGCATTCCTTTATATTTATAACTCTCAAGATGTAAGCCTAAGCCCCATTGCATTTGACGTTCCCAATTTCCGCTAAAACCAAGTTTCCCCCAGTGATACGCATAAGTCGTGTTATATGCACGATCACCGTTCTGGTATATATTCACATCATTATATTGAAACATATACCCCACATCGAGCATAAATCCATAAGCCAAAGAGCAATTATAGTCAGTTCGTACATAAGAACGCTGCCCTAAGCGTCCAGTAAGTGTTAACTGAGAAGGCAAAAGTGTATTCAGTTTCATACTGCCCGACAAAATTACACTTGCAATTTCCTCATTATCAATGCGTAAACCAGTCCTTAAACGATTCTCTCTCTTTGGCTTTAGTGTAAACAGAAGATTGTATTCTCCATTCACAACTGTGGTTAATTTGTAATTCACATTTTCAAATTGCTCAGTAGCATACATACGTTCGACCGCATTCTGCACCTTAGCCATTGTCATTTGGTCATCTTCCTTCAAACAACTTAATTTAAGCAAACGTGAAGTATCTATTTCACCACAAGTAGAAACAAAATGAATTTCATGCACTGGGAAGGAATCATTCTCAGCCAATACTTGAAACGATTTACGAGAAGACCGATCCACACTATCCAAAAGAGCCGACTTGCGCAAAGCAATTAAATCAGTCCAATGCGCGCGAGCTGTCTGTTCTCCTCTTTCAATAAGTGAATCAATAGCCGAGGGAGTAAAACTAGCTTGAGTAAATCCCTTTACAGGAACTTTTATATAGACATCAGTATTAGCAATATTCTGTTGATGTTTCTTCTCGTTGAGCATATCGATTACTTGGCTTAAGACATCCGACATTCCTACAATTTGGTCAGATGTACGAGCATCATCTTGCACATCCACTCCAATTATTAAATCAGCTCCCATAGCACGTGCCACATCCACCGGATAATTATTTAGGATTCCACCATCAATAAGCATCATATCTCTTTTATGCACTGGAGCAAACATCGCTGGGATAGTCATACTTGTGCGCATAGCCTCAGGTAAAACGCCACTATGGAAAACATATTCTTTTGCGTGAATAATGTCAGTTGCCACACAGGCAAAGGGAATAGGAAGAGTATTGAAGTCAATAGAATCGTGATAGCCAAAAGTCAAATTAAAAAAGAAGTTATCAATATTCTGTCCTTTTATTAAACCAGCTGAAGTCGGATTCTTTCCTTTATTTTTACCTAGTTGAAAAGACATTAAATACGTATCACTTTCCATCTTTGTTGAATAAGGAGCTTCTTGTCTACTAGGTCGATCTGTAAGCAAATACATCCAATCTTGATTTCGAACTACACTATCCATCTGTTTTGGAGTATATCCTATTGCATAAACCCCAGCAATTATAGAGCCCATACTTGTCCCTACAATATAATCAATGGGAAGCCCAGCTTCCTCTATCACTTTCAGAGCACCGATATGAGCTACTCCCCGAGCTCCCCCTCCACTCAAAACGACGGCTACACGCTTACGTTGAGTGGAAAGCTTGCCTTCTATCTGAGCTGCGTTTAAATTTAAGGAAGCTATGATACAAAAAAAAGAAAGAAATGCAAAAAAAACTTTTCCGCCCATACAGTTAATAAATAGATAGGATAATTAGTTGCGAAGATACAAAAAAAGAAAAGAAGCACGGTTTTATTTGCACTTTTTTTAATATTTCAGGATACTATTTTCTAAGTCTATCCGTTTTTTAAATATTTAGACCTCACTAAGACCTTTCTAACATGAAATTTTTAACCAACCTCCTTCTTCTTTCAGTACTCTCTTTTAGTAATTTATATGCTCAAAAAGGACCTGGATTCGGTATCTCTGAATCATTCACAAAAAATTGGCGATTCCTAGAAAAAGAGGCTAAAGATGGAGCCTCTCCTACATTAAACGATGAAAAATGGAGAATTCTTAATCTCCCTCATGACTGGTCGATAGAGCATCCATGCAGTCCAGACAAAGCTAGCTCAACCGGATATCTGCCAGGTGGAATCGGATGGTACCGTAAAAGTTTTATACTTCCCGACTCAATGGAAGGAAAACGCGTTTATATTTACTTTGAAGGAGTTTATAATCATAGTGAAGTATACATTAATGGAGAAAAAATAGGATTTCGTCCCAATGGATACTTAAGTTTTCTCTATGACCTCACACCTTATTTACATTATAAGGGGAGCAACATAGTAGCTGTACGAGTGAATCATTCAGAAGATGCTGATAGCCGATGGTATACAGGTTCTGGCATTTATCGAGATGTCTATTTAGTATACGCTCCACAAGTACATATTGCTCAATGGGGAGTGAGTTATCAAATAAAAGGACTTACCGATAAGAAAGCTACCATTAAGATAGAGACATCACTTGAAAACCATCATTTAATAAGTGAAAAGATACAAGTACAACAAGCTATTCTTGATGCAAACGGAAGAATCGTAGCTTCTCAACAAAATAACATAATAAGCTCAGTCGGAATAACATCACAGCAGCAAACTCTTGCACTCTCTCATCCCAAACTATGGAGCTTAGATTCACCTTATTTATATTCACTTCGCACTCGCGTATATAACCATGGTAAACTACTGGATGAAACCATACAACCGCTTGGACTTCGCACAATACAGTTCGATGCCAATAAAGGCTTCTCATTAAATGGGAGAGCTCTTAAATTAAAAGGAGTATGTATCCACCACGATGCAGGCATCCTAGGAAGTGCAGTCCCAAAAGAAGTTTGGCGTGACCGACTTTTAAAGTTAAAATCACTGGGCATAAACGCATTACGTCTTAGTCATAATCCACAAGCTCCCGATTTGTATGACCTCTGCGACGAAATAGGACTCATGATAAAAGACGAAGCTTTTGATGAATGGGAATTCCCAAAGAAAAAATGGGTTGAAGGTTGGAATCAAGGCACACCAAGTCATCAAGGTTCTGCCTCTTATTTCAATGAATGGTGCCAACGTGACATAGCAGACATGATACGACGTGATCGCAATCACCCATCAATCATTTTATGGAGCATTGGAAATGAAGTTGACTATCCCAACGATCCTTATTCACATCCCATATTAGACTCTGTAGGGATTGGGCAACAGCACGAAAAAGGATATCATCCTAATTTGCCCGATGCCAATCGCATGGGACAGATTGCAAAACGTTTAATAGCCGCTGTAAAACAATGGGACACCTCACGCCCCGTAACTGGAGCACTAGCCGGCCCCATAATGAGCAATAAAACGGAATATCCGGGTTTACTTGACGTTGTAGGATACAATTATACCGAGAGTCGCTATGCACAAGATCATCAACAATACCCCTCACGCATACTTTATGGAAGCGAAACAGGGCACAGCATGGACGCTTGGAAAGCAGTTCGAGATAACAATTATATTTCCGGACAATTTCTATGGACTGGGCTAGATTATTTAGGCGAAGCCGGCTCTTGGCCTTCACGAGGTTTTACGACCGGATTAATCGACCTAGCAGGAAATATAAAGCCAAACGGTTATTTCCGACAAGCCCTTTGGAGCGACAAACCAATGGCATATCTAGGAGCTTATCGTATCCCCAAGAGCAACTCAAGAAGAAATTCTATGCTCTCACAATATGCCTCTCCTCTCTGGCTTTTTGAAGAAGGAGAACTAGTTCGTGTGGTTTGCTATACCAATTGTGACGAAGTAGAACTCTACCTCAATGGAAAAATTGTAGGGAATAGAATTCCTCGCAACGATGACAAAGGGATTGTATTCTGGGATATTCCTTATGCTGCAGGCACTCTTTCAATTAAGGGTTATAACAAAGGAGAAAATGTTGCAGAGCAGACACTCTATACTCCAGAGCGCCCTGCAGCACTACGTATCTCAAAAGTAGCCCAACCTGAAAACAAAGAGAAAGAAGATGGGATTACGCAAATATGGGTAGAAATAATTGATAAAGAAGGACATCTAGTAGCAAATGCAGACGAAACGATTACCTGTCAGTTGGAGGGACCCGCCCGTTTCATTGCATTTGAAAACTCGAAACCCGATGACATGAGCAATTCACGTAAGCCTTACAAACAAGCTTATGGAGGGAAGTTACTAGCTTATATACAACGCACCGGAAAGGGGGATGTTAAAGCAACGTTCACAGCCCCTTGGCTAACAAAAACAGAAGTTAACTTCTAAAAAAAGTTCTGAAAGAAAAGCTAAAATAGCTCTATAGAACTTACACCAAAATTATTTAATCAGTCGTTTAAGACAATAAAAAAGCAGAGGCGGAGAACATTCTCCACCTCTGCTTTTTTAAAAGATCTAAATTATCTTTCGTTCTATTTTATTCTATTAATCGCGTGGTTCAGAAACTTCAGGATTATCATAGACACTAGCCGGACAAATTTCCAAATAGTCCATCATAAACATAGTTTGTTCGTAAGAAGTTGCATTACGAATACGTAAATAAATACTGCCATCCTTCTGCAAATCAATAGTACCAACAATGCGACGGAGAGCTAAATTATTGCCACGTAGTGTAGTAGTATTAGTTCCATTTGCACTAATCCATGAGTTCGGACCTTTCATCCAACCACGAGCACGGAAAACACGATCATTGTCATAATCTTCATCACCCTTCGTATCAGCTACCCAACCATAAGATGTAGCACTCTTTGTTAAGTCGATGGGAATTCCGCAAGCATTCATATTATCTGCAGAAGAGCCTAAATAGAACTGTCCACAACCACGATTACCTGCCACAGTAAATCCATAACGAATTTCGTATGTACCTTTAGGTACCGGAGGCAAACGCAGTGTAATATCGAAAGCACCCCAAGCCGTCATCTCATCACCTTGAACGTTACTCCAATAAGGATAAGATGCACTTTTCTGTGGATTTAGATAAATAAATTGAGTGCCTACTGAATTAAATGTGATGTTTGTAAGGTATCCACTTTGGAAATTCACATTCTTACCATTCGTATACTGACAACGATAACCGTTACTCATCATCTCAGGAAACATACTAGTAATATCAAAACGAATTCTTGTGCGCTTAAAGTTTGCACGCGGGAAAGTTAATATACTATCAATAGGATGGAAAAAGCCATTCTCAGTTTCAACAGACGTCGTTTCTGTTAAGAAAACTCCATCCGATTTAGGACGTGTCCAACCATAGTTTGCATAAAGAGAAGCCGTAGTAGGTTGTTGATCGACAGAAGGATTGAGCTGCAATCTATTCTGATTTGCATCTATAGAATTACCGTATTTACCTGCAGACATTTGAATCAACTGATTCGGTGCCAAACTTTCAGCATACTCTGTATACTTATTATAGCCGCTTGCCATTCCAATGCCGTAGTTTTTAAAATCAGTTCGGTCTATCTTCTTATTAACAAAGTGATAAGCCACGAAGCGATTTAAATAGTTATTCTCATCTTTCCAATCCTCAGTAAGTCCCTTAGTCAAAGTTTCTTGATCATCGGCATATGCTTTTTCAAACCAATCTTTTGCAAAAACTTTCACTGCATTAATTGAATCGGATTTTGTTTTAGCATCAGCCAATGATATTTGCTTGCTAAACACATCATTTGTTTCAATAAAACAAGTAAAATATTGATAACGATGTTCAGGAGCAATTGCCGTTTTTCCACCACTGATATCTTCTGTATTACCAGTTGATTCATAATCAAGATCCTCAACTTGTGAATACACACGTGAAGCAATATCAGTATATTCAGCCAAATCAGCAAACAGAGAGAATTTTGGCTCGCTCTTTAAAAAGTCAAGCAACTTCACATCAGAAGCCTCAAGGACAGTATTAATACGTTGTATTACACCATTATATACCTCTATGTCCTTTTCTGTAATAACAGCTTGACTATTTAAAATATAGCTATCATCCTGAGCTTCAAGATACATAGACTTCTGATACATATTCAAATCAGGAAGTTTCGACGTAAAATTTTGCGTCAGATAGATAATATTATTTAAAGGTGAAGAAACGCAGTGCATACGAGCAATAACATTCACTGCGGAATCTGTTATCTGATCAACCGAAGTAAGACCTTTCTTTTTAAGATATGCTTCCATCGCTTCATTATCAGGTGCAAAACAAGTAAAAGAACCATAAGTTGATAAAAGGGCAGCCATTGTAGAACCAGATCCATCAGTTTGCAATTTAGCACGATTGAGCACTTGCAGAAAGAGACTATAATCAGCCGGATTGCTCTCGAAATACTGCGTCACCGTTTCACCTGTAAAGGTATATGCGCTATCGGAACCAATACTGTCATTAGTACACGCCGCAAAAAGGCTCGTTAACATCAAGCACAGCATGATGTCCCGAAAATAATAATATTTTTTTCTCATCTTTTTATATAATTACTTTTTATGATTATTCCAATATGTGCGAAGACGTTCTGCCTCATTTGCTTTTAAATGAATGACAGCTCCATGCTTAGGTGATTTAAAATTAGTAGTACGCATCTGGCCTTCATTAAAACGTCCTAAATTATTCCAATTAATAAGATCCGTGCTTTCCGAAAATCCAAAATTATGAGGTTGAATGCCATAAATATCATACATCAGTACCCATTTATCGGTATTAATGCGACGCCATGCATTAGGCGCTTCTGCAGCCATCGGCTCAGGATCACACCACGCAGGATCATACACATATTCTTGAGTGATTTTATCCGATATAGCTTGTTTAATACCGGGAGTACCATCGTGCGCCACATAAAATTGATGATATTTTCCACCAATATACTGTATGTCACTATCAATATATGTAGTTTGGCCAGGGTATTCAAATAATAATTTGGGCTCAGTCATCATTTTCGTGAATTCATCATTCATATAAGCATAATAAACTTTATTAGGCTCATTGCCATGCCGCATCGTAAAATAAATCATCAATTGATTACGCTCATAATCCCAAGTTGTTTCTGGAGCCCATGCACAACCTATATCTCCAAATTTATCAGGAAAAGCTAAGTCCACACGATAAATGGTACGCTGCCAATTAATCAGATCACGTGATTTTAGCAGAACTAATGCTCGATTGTTTCCCCAACCATATAATTTACCATCCCTTTGCCATTCCGTAGTACGGCCACATTTATCAGCAAAAATATGCAAATCGGTTAAAGCCAAATAAAACGTTCCGTCAGGTGCGCGAAAAATATGAGGATCTCGAATACCACCTTGTTCACTAATGGTATCACCAGCCATAACAGGCTTTCCGTCATTTAAAGAAGTAAACACATAACCATCATCACTCAGCGCCATAAAAAGGCTATGGGTAGGGTCATCAAAATAGACGAGAAGATAACTTGAAAAGTCTTCCTGAGCAGCCACATTCACATTAAATTGCTTCTGCAACTGCACCTCTCCACTAAAAATAGTGGCCGTAAGCAAAACAGACTTTGCAGGCTCGCCTACCGCAGGACGCTTCACCACTTTACCTCGATTAGAAAGAACAGAAGGATCAGAGCTAGCCCATTGCACAAACGCATCTTTTTCTAAATGGAAAGGAAGTTTTACACTTTCGTGTACGTCGGTTGGAGCCGGATATAAATTTAATCGATCAAAACAATATTGTGCGACCTCCATGTCGGTCAACTTCTTGTTATATTGTTTCAATATTTTTGAAGACTGAGATTTTATCTCTGAAGGCTTTAAAGCCTTATCATAAATACAAAACTCATCTAGAAGCGCCCCCTGCAATAACGGCTCATTAGAATAAGCACTACGTCCTAGCCAGTTGAACTTTGTCTGTCCTAGTTCAGACAAGCGAGCGACCTTTAATGTATCTACAGGCAGACCGTCAATATATAAGGTACCAACTGCACCAATCTGTGTATACACTATTTGATGCCAAATAGTGGTTGAGAGAGGATTTACTGACGAAACTTTTTCAGCACTCTCGAACAGTATACCTTGTATACCATTAGAAGGAGCTTTATTTCTTTCTACAGAAATTTTGTTTTTACAAGCAGAAAACGCGAATAAACTAGCAGGCTGAGTTCGTTGAATATCACTCTGAGAAAAATTCCAAAGTACGCTACCCGGTTTACGTAAATCAACTTCTTCGTTAAAATAAACTAAAACAGAAACGGTTACTTCTTCCTTTAATGAGGAAATAAGAGATCCTACTTTTTCACCCATATCAAGGTATCCGGCAGGACGCTGCAGAGAAAGCACTTTCCCTTCTTGGTAGCGCACCAAAGAAGCGCCACCTAAGAGACGCGCATCATATCCATTTCCACTATCATCAATACCTTCTTTTTCAAAAGAATAGTGTAGCCTCAAAGCATCTTTGCCATAAACAGACAAGCCACCCGCAAAGAGCACCCACAAAGTCATCCAAAAGACAATAATGGAGAAAGTATTCTTTCTCATCCTTAAATTTATTTTTTTGGCTAAATCGCCTTTACCTATCCCAGTTTAGCTATCTTTATGCATACTTTATAACATATGCCTTTCGGGCTGCAAATGTACTAAAAGCAAATGGAAAACACAACATCTCCTCTCAAAAAAACCAAAAAAAACAAAGAATAAAATCAAAAAAGTGTTTTATAACACATTTTTGGATACATAAGTGATAAATATCTCATTTAGTGTATATTAAACAATTTTAAGCTCTGGGAGTTCTGAGGTGTGAGTATCTGTAGGATAACAAAGCCCTGTATAAAAGGGAATATTTCTTCTATTTTTATTTCATCACCACGTTCTGTATCCTTTAAATGATGCTCTCCCAACTTAACTCCATCCGCACGATATGCCACAATAGAAACCTGAGAAGCCGATTGCAAAAACAGAAGAATTGGATGAAGAGAAGAATAGAGTTCCACTATCGAAGAATTCGCCCCAATAGTCTCAATTGAGTTAGGAAAATGCGACCACACATATTGTAATCCCGCTAGTGCATCAATTTTGCCAGCCCCCCAAGCATTACTATCACTCATATTTACCCGAACATCTTGCCAAGAAGTGACATTCAAGACTTCTCGAACTTCATTTACAGTAAGTTCCGGATTAGCTTGCAGCCACAAAGCAATTACTCCTGTCACAAAAGGAGCAGCCATAGAGGTACCTTGATTACAAGCATAAAAGAAATCTGTTCCTTCACGAGAGATCGTATCGAGTGCAGCTGCACTCGACATTGCATCAAAACGTGACACAGCAGAAACAACTAAACTTCCCGGAGCAGAGACATCAGGTTTCCGACGCCCATCCAATGTAGGACCACGACTGGTATCCGGATTTAAATCATAGAGCGAATAAGTAGTTGTTTTATAAGTCGTGACCTTTTTAGTGACATGCATCCCGACGGTAATAGTACTACGGCCGGTGCCTCCAATCTCCATCACCGTACGATCTGATGTGAGACTTCCATCACCCAGATCATCAAAATAGCCACCTCCGGCAACCCAAGCATGTACTGGAGTAGAAAGATCACCCACAACTTGAATAAAATAGCGCAAACGATTCTCTGTTTGAGGCACATAGCAAGCCACCGTAGCATGAGGACGACTATTAAAACTATCGCGTTCTACATAAACGCCCGCAAAACCATCTTTACCTAAACTTAAAGTATCTTCATAGGAAGTATCCGATGCAGCATCTATTAATTGGGACTGCTCAAACAACGTTTCTCCAGTCAATGAGTTCTTTAAAGTAGCACGTACGCGAAAGTCGTGCCCTTTTTCTCCCCAAATATCTACATAGCAGAATCCTTCACTCGAAGTAGCTCGCAACTGCAAAGTATCAGCTGGAAGAACAAAGGTTCGTGTTGCATGATGTTTTCCATTCGCATCATTTCCTGCAGCACCTACCACCAAAACGCCAGGCCCGACCAACGAATCGATTGCACGATCAAAAGCGCTAGTGCCGTCATGCGGCCCCAAACGTCCACCAATGCTCAAATTTATCACGCAAGGTTTATTTACCAACCGTGCATAATCTGCAATATAGCATACACCATCCAAAATATCTTTCTCCTCTAAAGATGTAGAGACAAGCACCAAATCTGCATCTGAAGCCACTCCATAATAAGGAGATCCGGTACGACTACCCGCAGCAATAGCACTTACATGCGTACCATGCGAACCTTCGGCAGAATCTCTTTCAGCTGAAAGAATATTTTCCGTTCCTACAAACTCCTCACCATAAGAAAAACGAGCAGTACCTGTTCCTTCCTTACGATTTTGATCCCAAAAGCGAAGCACACGAGAAGTGCCATCTGCGGTAAAAAAAGCAGGATGTAGCAGATCGAAACCTACATCTACGATTCCAACAATAACCCCTTTTCCACGGAAAGGGACTTCTCCCTGGGGCAAGAATGCGGTAGCTAAATCAACTCGTCCTGATTGACGAGCAGAGTCCATCAACAGTACTGCCTTCGAACAAGATGGCGTCCTCGCTTTAAAGCGAGGATGCAAAACCCGAGCCTGCCCTGCCCCTATTAAAAAGGAGAATAAAAAAAAGTATAATAATGTTCTTGCCTTCACTATCTATATGTTTTTATAGCGGACAAAGATACAAAAATATGGAAATATAAGAGGCTTTTTACTTGCAAATTGAAAGACTTCTTGAAAGTTTTCCCACAAAATCATCAATCATTATGAAAATTCTTCTTTTTTTTACCGCTAATTTATTGCATAAAAATAAAATAAGTAGTACTTTTGCTGCCGGATAAAAAACACGAAATTTAGATATTAAATTATATAAGTATGAATAATCAAATTTTTTCTTTTCCGAAGCCTATCAATGAGCCCGTTAAATCGTATGCTCCAGGCTCACCAGAAAAAGCAGCATTAAAGAAAGCCATTGCGCAATTATCAAACGAGGTTTGGGATATTCCCTGTATCGTAGGAGGTAAAGAAGTTCGCACCGGCGATATCGGTGAAGTAGTAATGCCTCACGACCACAAGCATGTTATTGCCCGCTACCATAAGGCTGATGAGAAAACAGTACAAATGGCTATCGATGCAGCTATGGCTGCACACAAACAATGGAGTGAACTTCCTTGGACAGAACGTGCAAGCGTTATGTTGCGTATCGCCGAATTGCTAGCTACTAAATACCGCTACTTGTTGAATGCCAGTGTAATGCTAGGACAAAGCAAGAGCCCTTTCCAAGCAGAAATCGACGCTCCTTGCGAACTAATCGACTTCCTACGCTTTAGCACTTTCTATGCAAGTCAAGTATACGCTGATCAGCCTTATTCAGAAACCGGCATACTTAACCGTATGGACTACCGTTCTTTAGAAGGATTTATCTTCTCACTAACTCCTTTCAACTTCACCTCTATCGCATCGAACCTAAACATGGCTCCTGCAATGATGGGTAACGTATGTGTTTGGAAACCTTCTACTACAGCAATCCACTCAAACTACCTCCTAATGAAGGTATTTAAGGAAGCCGGTTTGCCCGACGGAGTAGTAAACTTCATCCCCGGTAAAGGTAGCCTAATCGGTAAAGTAATTACCAACAGTCCTGACTTCGCTGGTTTACACTTCACTGGTTCAACTGCAACATTCAACTCACTATGGCGCCAAATTGGTGAGAATTTGTCTACCTACAAGTCTTATCCTCGCATTGTTGGTGAAACTGGTGGTAAGAACTTTATTTTCGTTCACCCTTCAGCTCCTGCTACAGAAGTTGCTACTGCGATTGTACGCGGTGCCTTTGAATATCAAGGTCAGAAATGTTCAGCCGGTTCACGTGCCTATCTCCCTGTTTCACTTTGGAATAAAGTAAAAGAAGAGGTTGGTGCTCAACTTGCAACAATCAAAATGGGCGATCCTACGGACTTCACCAACTTTATCAATGCGGTAATTGATGAAGCTTCTTTCGATAACATCATGTCGTACATCAATTACGCAAAAGCTTCAAAAGACGCTGAAATTGTTTTCGGTGGCGAAGGAGATAAGAGCGTTGGTTATTTTGTACAACCTACCGTTATTTTGACTACTGATCCAAAATTCAAAACAATGGAAGAAGAGATCTTTGGTCCGGTAATTACAATCTACGTTTACGAAGATGCTAAATACGAAGAGACACTTGATATTTGCGATCAGACTTCTCCATATGCACTTACAGGTTCTATCTGGTCTACCGATCGTTATGCGATTGAAATGGCTCAAGAGAAACTACGTTATGCAGCCGGAAACTTCTACATCAACGACAAACCAACCGGTGCGGTAATTGCTCAACAGCCTTTCGGTGGCTCACGTGCTTCAGGCACAAACGACAAAGCAGGTGGCCCGCTTAACCTTATCAGATGGACAAACCCACGTTGTATTAAGGAGACTTTGGTTGCGCCAACTACCTATGGATATCCTTTCTTGAACGAGAAATAAAGGATAGAATTATAAAAAACAAAAAGCATGAACTTGTTAAATTAGCAAGTTCATGCTTTTTGTTTTATCTAGGAACACAGTTCGCGATTGATCTAATCTATATCAAAATACGGCCTTTTGAAAGAGAGTTTATCAATTCTCAGAAACAGACCACAAAAATGTTTATTTTCTCAGGAAACAGGGCTTAAGATTTCCTGAAAGACCTAGAAACGATCTTTCAGCCTTTATCTTTTGTATATCAGGCAATTACAACAAAGCTGAAAGGTTGAAAGATATTCTCGCAAAATCTTTTTTATAAGAAAATAAGCAAAATTACAGCTTACAACACAGAATAAAGCAGCATTTTCTGAAAAAAAGCTCCAATTAAGGCACCAAAAAGTATTGCATCTTACTATAAAAAGTTCAGCATCTATCGAACAAAACATAAGCATCTCCTTAAAGAAACATAAGCATCTTTTTAAAATTCATCCGCAAGAATTTTAATTTGACGGAGAACATTTTTCTCCTTTTCTATTCGGAAAATAGACCTCTTCAAAGCTCAGCTACACATTTTAGGCTGCTTTTTACCTGTTAAAATATTAAAAAAAGAGATCCTTCTTCGTTCATCATAACGAGAAAAACCTCTTTGTTGGGCTACCCAGATTCGAACTGGGAACGACAGGACCAGAATCTGCTGTGTTACCATTACACCATAGCCCAATGCACTTTTCTTTTGCGCCGACAAAGGTACAGTTTTTTTGGAAAACACAAAAGAAAAGCTAAGTTTTTTTTCGAAAAAAGTGCAAAAACCATAAAAAAAACCTCACAGAATAGTGTGGGTAATAGAAAATAACGTATCTTTGTAGCTGAAAAAGAAAGATATGAACGAAACAAAAGAATTAGCAGAAACCATCATTGAAGGTATACAAGAGAAAAAAGGTAAAGGAATTGTGTTAGCGGATCTCCGTAAAATTCACGACACGATTTGCCAATATCTTGTAATTTGCCAAGGCAATTCGCCTAGCCATGTATCCGCTATCACAGATGAAATACGTGAATACGTGCGCAAAAAAACCGGAGAGAAGCCATCCGCTATTGACGGACAACAAGTAGGCGAATGGGTTGCTATGGACTATAGCGACATCATTGTGCATATATTCCTACCCGAAGCTCGCGAACACTACGATTTAGAACATCTATGGGAAGATGCTAAACTAGAAAAACGAGCAGATATCGACTAAATTTATCTATTTTATTATACCGCAAATAAATTGGAAGCAAATAACAACCCTAAACTCCCCAACCAGTCGCCCCCAAAGGGCTTCAAGTTAAGTTGGCTCTATTTATTCATTGGCGGCTTATTGTTAATTCTGTACTTCAACAATGGAGGAGGAAGCATCAATAAGCAAATCAGCTACAATGAATTCCAAACATACGTAAGTAAAGGCTATGTAACACGCGTGGTTACGTTTACCGATAACACACTCGACCTGTATATTGCTCCGGCTTACGTAAAAGCAGTATTCAAAGAGAATGCAAATAAAGCAGGACGTGAACCCATCATGACCACTCGTGTACCAAGTAACGAAAGTGTAAATACTTTTTTAGAAAAAGAGCGTAGCGTAGGTCATTTCAGAGGAAAAGAAGAATATGACGAACGTAGTAACTTCTTTAGCAATTTACTATGGCAACTATTACCTATTGCTCTTATTATCGGAGTTTGGTTATTCTTCATGCGACGCATGAGTGGTGGAGGTGCCATGGGCGGTGGTAGTGGAATTTTCAACGTCGGTAAAAGTCGTGCACAACTGTTCGACAAAGGAGACAAGCAGCAAGTAAAAGTTACGTTTAAAGATGTAGCCGGACTAGCAGAAGCAAAACAAGAGGTTGAGGAAATTGTTGAATTCCTAAAACAACCTCAAAAATACACCGAATTAGGCGGAAAGATCCCCAAAGGAGCACTCCTTGTAGGCCCTCCCGGAACAGGTAAAACGTTGTTAGCAAAAGCAGTAGCCGGAGAAGCAGACGTTCCCTTCTTCTCTCTTTCGGGTTCTGATTTCGTAGAGATGTTCGTGGGTGTGGGTGCTTCACGCGTACGCGACTTATTTAAACAAGCTAAAGAAAAATCGCCTTGCATCATTTTTATTGATGAAGTAGATGCTGTTGGACGAGCTCGTGGAAAGAATCCTTCAATGGGTGGAAACGATGAACGCGAAAACACACTAAACCAACTTCTTACAGAGATGGATGGTTTTGGTACTAATAGCGGTATTATCGTATTAGCGGCTACTAACCGTGTAGACATTCTCGACAAGGCACTCCTGCGTGCAGGACGCTTCGATCGACAAATCAGCGTAGACCTACCCGACTTGAACGAACGCAAAGAAATATTCCAAGTACATCTTAAGCCTATAAAAATAGATGAGACTGTCGACATTGACCTTCTAGCACGCCAAACTCCCGGATTCTCTGGAGCTGATATTGCAAACGTATGTAATGAAGCTGCTCTTATCGCTGCACGCCACGGCAAAAAGAAAGTAGAAAAACAAGATTTCTTGGACGCAGTAGACCGCATTATTGGAGGACTTGAGAAGAAAACTAAAGTAATGACTAAAGAGGAACGCCGCTCAATAGCCATACACGAAGCTGGGCACGCATCCGTTTCTTGGTTATTAGAACATGCAAATCCGCTTATTAAAGTCACCATCGTGCCACGTGGGCAAGCACTCGGTGCTGCTTGGTATTTACCAGAAGAACGCCAAATTACAACTTACGAGCAAATGCTTGATGAAATTTGTGCTACATTGGGAGGACGTGCTGCCGAAGAATTATTCATCGGGCGCATCTCTTCAGGTGCAATGAATGACTTAGAACGTGTTACTAAAACAGTATATGGCATGATTGCTTACATGGGTATGAGTGAAAAGCTCCCCAATCTATGCTATTATAATGCAGACCCATATTCATTCAATCGTCCTTATAGTGAACGTACGGCTGAATTAATTGATGAGGAGGCTAAACGTATTATTGCTGAACAATACAATCGTGCGAAACAACTTCTTACAGAAAAGAAAGAAAAACATAACGCGCTAGCCGATTTACTAATAAAGAATGAAGTAATCTTTGCTGAAGATGTGGAACGCTTATTTGGGAAACGTCCTTGGAGTTCACGCTTAGAAGACATCCTAGAAGAAACTGAAACGGCAGAAGAAGCAGCAGTACTTGCTAAATCACTTTCCGAACCAACGGCAGAAGAAAATACAGAATCTGAAATCACAGAAACAAATGAGAGCACTAAATGATTTTGCACCTCGAGCATTAACCGGACTTTTTTTTGTTATTGTTCTTGCTGCAGCAATTGTGTGGGGAGCAACCAGCTTCTTTGTTTTATTTGCCTTAATAACAGCACTATGCACACGAGAGTTCTGTTCAATAATCACAACGAGCTCTAAAAACGAGGTACGTTTGCAACCATTCGTTCTAATGACTGCAAGCCTATATCTCTTCATCGCTTTTACTTTTTATGGAAGAGGAGCACAAGGAGCTGAGATATTTGTACCATATCTTATTTTATTAATGGGAATATTAGTCCGTGAGCTCTATCTAAAGCAACCCGATCCTATTGGCAACTGGGCTTATGCAATGCTTTCGCAACTTTATATTGCATTACCTTTTGCTTTATTAAGCCCGCTTTCACTATTGTTTAATCCGGAAACAGGAACAACAACTTATTATTACTCTATTCCGCTTTGCATCTTTATTTTCTTGTGGATGAACGATACAGGTGCATTTTGCATCGGTTCTCTTTTTGGCAAGCATCGTCTTTTTGAACGTATCTCGCCCAAAAAATCATGGGAAGGATTCTGGGGCGGATTAGTTGTGGCTGTTGCATCTGGCTTCAGTATCTCCTATGCTCCCCAAGCAAACATCCTAAGCGCTGGAGAATGGACAGGATTAGCCCTTGTGGTGTCTGTATTTGGCACTTGGGGAGATTTAGTAGAAAGTTTCTTAAAACGTCAACTTGGCATTAAAGATTCCGGGAAAATACTTCCGGGCCATGGTGGAATGCTTGATCGTTTTGATAGCTCATTATTAGCGATTCCCGCTGCAATGTGCTATCTTTACTTGATTAAGCTTATCTAGCATCAATTTAGCTGTATGCTCCGGAGCTCCAGGCTCCCCTAGTCTATCAGCCATCTCTTCATAATCAAGCTGCAACTTTGCTCGTTCCAAACGAGACGGTTGCAGCTTTTTAAGTTCCGACTGGATTCGTTCTACAGTCATCTCTTCGGCAACCAATTCCGAAACAGCCTCTCGGCCAAGTACTAAATTTACAAGAGAGATATAATTCACCTTCAAAAGGAACTTTCGCAAAAAAGAGAAAAAACGTCCGGCAGCAATATAATAGCAGACTACTTGAGGCACTCTAAAAAGAGCTGTCTCAAGGGTTGCAGTACCCGAAGTAACAAGTGCCAGCTCTGCATGGCTTAGTAATGGATAAGTTTCTAAAAAAACGACTTTGGGCTGTAAAGAAACACCTTTCTTCAGCAATCCGCGAAGAATTACATTGTATTCTTCATTCGTTATACTAGGAGCTCCGGCTAAAACGCATTGATACTGTGGAAAATTTGCAGCAGCAAGAAGCATCCTTTTAAGATTATCTTTGATTTCCTGCTTTCTACTTCCTGCTAATAGCGCTAGAATAGGCCGTTCATCAAGCCCCAAGCGCACACAAAATTCATCCTTTGTTTCAGCATATACTTTCTGAAATGCGCTCACCTCATCCACGGTAGGATTTCCTACATAATGAATAGGAAAATGATGTTTCTCTTCAAAAAAAGGCACTTCAAAAGGAAGTATTGAAAAAAGTTCATCCACATTTTCTTTAATCGATTTTATACGATATTCTTTCCAAGCCCATATTTTCGGAGATATATAATAAAAAATCGGAATATTGGAATGCAATTTTATATATTTTGCAACAGATAGGTTGAAGCCGGGATAATCCACTAATATAAGAACATCAGGTTGCCAATTGAGCACATCCTTTTTACAGAAGCTCATCGTGCGAAGTATGGTGCGAAGATGCAACAGAACTGGAATAAAACCCATATAAGCCAAATCTTTATAATGCCTTACACGATTTTCCGGTCCAGCTACCTCCGCCATCAAGTCTCCACCAAAAAAACGAAACTGAGCAGCTTCATCTTTTTCACGCAATGCAGCCATAAGATGAGATGCATGAAGATCACCTGAGGCCTCTCCGACTATCAAATAATATTTCACTCGAATCTTTTTTCTAATAAGCTCATATATTCATAAGCCGTCACATCAATTTTAGTAGGTGTAATAGCAGCATAGCCATGCTGCATACCCCATGTATCGGTGTCTTCAGCTTCAGGTTCCTGATTTTCGAAACGTCCCATCAGCCAGAAATAAGTTTGCCCATTACTGCGTACCCGTTTATCCCATTCTTGCTTCCAAACTCCACGAGCCTGACGGCAAATACGAATTCCTTTAATATCTCCTTCAGAGGGCATATTTACATTTAAACAAATGCCGACAGGAAGTCCGTCTTCCAAAACAGACCTAACAATCTTTCTTACTACTTCACGGCAATGATCAAATTTGGCATGAAGGTCATGACTTTCGACTGAAAAACCAATTGAGGGTATACCCGAAAGACATCCCTCAATAACCACCCCCATGGTACCCGAATAATGCACATTAGTTGCTGTATTATCGCCATGGTTAATTCCTCCAAGAACCAAATCCGGTTTACGATCACCCAGTAAGTCATGTTTCGCTAATTTAATACAGTCGGAAGGAGTTCCGGAACATTTATAAACGGATAACCCCGGATCACGACGAACCAGCGTATGCGTAATTGGATTCTGCACACTCAATGAACAAGCTGCACCCGAACGAGGAGAATCAGGAGCTACTACTAGAACATCACCAAAGCTACTTACGAAACGAATCAATTCGTTTAGTCCTGGAGCCTGAATACCATCGTCATTCGAAATAAGAATAAGGGGTCTCTGCATAGTCTTTTCTTTTGGCTACAAAATTACGTAAAAAAAACGAGACTTAAAGTAGCATAAACCATGAATTTTAGACAATTTGGGAAGGCTTTTTATAAATAAGGTGAAAAGAAGGCGTTTGTTCCACGATTATTTTTATGTTTCACAGAAAAGGAGTATCTTTGCAACAAGTTATGAACAAAATAGCCAAGTTATCAACAGAAATAAAAAACAGGCATTTGTTTATGCGTAACGAGTGAAAAAATATCATTTACTTTGCGTCGTTAAACAATAGAGATATAACTTATGGGAAAGACTATTGCACTAGCAAACCAAAAGGGCGGCGTAGGAAAAACCACTACCACCATCAATCTTGCGGCTTCTCTTGCCACTCTCGAGAAAAAGGTTCTTGTGATAGATGCCGATCCGCAAGCTAACGCTTCATCAGGCCTGGGAGTAGACATAAAAGATGTAGAATGCAGCATTTACGAATGCCTCATTAACCATGTTGATCCGCACGAAGCAATTTACACCACCGATATTGATGGATTGGATATCATTGCATCATCAATCGATTTAGTCGGAGCAGAAATAGAGATGCTCCACACAGAGAATCGAGAATACGTGCTAAAAAGCTTAATAGCTCCGCTAAAAGAAGAATACGACTATATTTTAATAGATTGTTCTCCCTCACTAGGACTCATTACGGTTAATTCACTTACCGCTTCCGATTCTGTAATAATCCCGGTACAATGCGAATATTTTGCATTAGAAGGAATTAGTAAGCTGCTGAACACCATTAAGATTATTAAGAATCGCCTCAATCCGCAGTTGGAAATTGAGGGCTTTCTACTTACTATGTACGATTCTCGACTTCGCTTAGCTAATCAGGTATACGAAGAAGTGAAACGTCATTTTCAGGAACTCGTATTTACCACTGTCATTCAGCGAAACGTAAAAGTAAGCGAAGCTCAAAGTCATGGGCAACCTTCTATCTTATTCGATGCCGATTCTGCAGGATCACGAAATCATCTTGCACTTGCAAAGGAAATTATTGAAAAGAACGAAAAATAAACCGGACCATGGCAATACATAAGAAATTTCCACTAGGAAGAGGCCTTGATGCCCTTCTAGCTAGTGAAGAGATAAAAACAGAAGGCTCTTCATCAATTAACGAGATCGAGCTCTCCAAGATTGTGCGAAATCCCGATCAGCCTCGACGCGAATTTGACGAAGAGGCTTTGCAGGAATTAGCCGATTCCATAAAAGAGATTGGAATAATTCAACCTATCACACTCCGAAAAATCACAGACAATCAATATCAGATTATCGCAGGAGAACGCCGATATCGTGCTTCAATATTAGCAGGATTAAAAACCATTGCAGCCTATATACGTACTGCAGACGATGAGAATGTCATGGAAATGGCTCTCATTGAAAATATTCAGCGTGAAGATCTCAATTCATTAGAAATAGCATTGGCCTATCAGCATCTTATTGAGCAATATGATTTAACACAAGAAAGGCTTAGTGAACGAGTTGGAAAAAAACGTACGACCATTGCAAATTATCTACGCCTTCTTAAACTTCCTGCTTTAATACAGGTAGCACTACAAAACAAACATATTGACATGGGTCATGCTCGTGCCTTAATTGCATTAGAAGATCCTAAGCTACAAATGAAACTTTATAAAGAGATTCTCTCTGAGGGCTATTCTGTACGTAAAGTAGAAGAACTTGTAAAAACTCTAAACGCAGAGAATACACCTGGAGAAGCTAAGAAAAAGTTAAAAGAGATTGGAAAAGCATCGGCCGAATTTAGTCTATTAAAAGAACATCTTACTCGTTTTTTTCATAGTGAAATACAACTGCAATGCAATGAAAAAGGAAAAGGTAAAATAACAATTCCTTTTAAAGACGAAGAAGATATGGTACGTATTATGGCTCTATTCGATAGCCTAAAAAACTAAGGAGTTATACAGGTGAGATTAAAAACTATAACATATCGTTGGGCACTGAGCCTCTTTATTTGTATTCTTCCACAAATAGCAGGCAACCTTTGGGCACAGAACGACGATGGACGACCAAAAGCACAACGCCGGCGAGAGGTAGGGCACTTTATTGCAGACAGCATTCCTCCTGCTAATGCTGATTCATTAGCAAAGCTTAATGGACATAGTATGGATGAAACTACAAAGCCTTTTAACACAGAAGAAATAGCAGCTAAGCTAGATTCTATAAACCATTCTTTTAAGACAAAGAAGCTCTTTGTTCCAGATTCAAAAAAAGCAACTTGGCTTGCAGTGATATTTCCGGGAGGAGGACAAATTTACAATCGTAAGTTTTGGAAACTACCTATTATCTATGGAGGTTTTATTGGCTGTGCATATGCTTTAAATTGGAATCAAAAGTATTATTCCGACTATTCACAAGCCTACCTTGACATTATGGATGATGATCCAAAATCGGCTAGTTATTTAAATTTCTTACCTATCAATTACGACATAGAAGGACGGGAAGATTGGCTTAAAGAAGTTTTTAAAAATAAAAAAAACACCTTTCGGCGACAACGTGATCTCAGTATCTTCGCATTTATCGGGGTATATCTTATTTCGATAATTGATGCGTATGTAGATGCAGAGCTCTCTAATTTTGACATCACGCCCGACATTGGGCTTCATATAGAACCCGCTATTTTTAACGACCAACGCTCTAGAAACAATGTGTTTGGACTGCAATGTAGCATTAAATTAAAATAGACTCATGAATAAAAAACTTTTAGTAATTCCCGCAATACTGCTAAGTTTAAATGTTGCCTTTGCACAACAACCAGCAATCTTGCCGAAAACCACAGAAGAAAATAAAGACGTGGTCACCCCTATCGATAGCCTTGAGTTACCACAAAGTATGACTGCTGATATTGATAGCATTCTCAGCAGATGGCATGCAAAACAGTTTATAACAGTCGACTCTAGTTACGAAGCATTCGATGAGAGTGCTTCATTCACTGACAAAGAGTATATTGATCGATTAACAGCAATGCCTACAATCATGGAGATGACCTACAATCCGGTAGTACGTAAAATGATTGATTTTTATACCGGATCAAATCGTAAAAAAGTTTCATTCATGCTCGGAGCTGCAAACTTTTATATGCCTATCTTTGAAGAAGCACTCGATGCATACGGACTTCCACTTGAGCTAAAATACTTGCCTATAATTGAAAGTGCACTCGATCCTACGGCACAGTCAAGAGCAGGAGCTGTAGGACTATGGCAATTTATGCTAACTTCAGCTAAACAAATGGGCCTGGAAAGCAATAGCCTTATAGACGATCGGCGTGATCCAATTAAATCCTCTTGGGCCGCTGCACATTATTTAAAAGAATTATATGGAATCTTCGGAGATTGGAATCTTGTTATTGCCGCTTATAATTGTGGACCAAATGCCGTAAACAAAGCTATTCATCGTGCAGGAGGAGTAAAAGATTACTGGACCATCTACAATTATCTTCCCAGAGAAACACGCGGCTATGTACCTGCATTTATCGCTGCTAATTATGTAATGAACTACTATTGTGAACATGGTATCAGCCCAATGAAAGCAGATATTTCTCTAACTACCGATACCATTGAAATCACCAATCGGATTCATTTTAAACAGATTGAAGGAATAACCAATGTACCTATCGAAGAAATACGTGCTCTAAATCCACAATATAAAGCAGACATCATCCCTGGAGGCAATCGTTATACATTACGATTACCTATCGAAGGATTAAACGCATTTATCGACAAAGGGGATTCGGCTTACCAATATCTGGCAGAAACTTATCTTACCAACCGTAAAACGGTTGAGGTCCCTGAGGAGACAGTGGCAGAGCCCACTAATACAACAACCGTTGTAGCACCTAGTAAAACTAGAACAAAAGCTATTCGAAAAAGAGCAATAAGCAGACATACCATTCGAAAAGGTGATACATTACTGAGCATCGCTTCACGCTATGGTGTAACAGTAAAACAACTTAAAAAGATGAATGGCATAAAAGGGAATAATATCCGTGCCGGAAAATCCTTGAAAATAGGGAAATAAACCTAAAAAAATGGACTTATGGAGAACCTGAACACACCGAATATTCCCAAAGAGACAACTCTTTCACCAGAAGAACTAAAAGAACTGGCGGATGACAAGTTGATACAAGATGCCTTCGATGATTTACTTAAAGCTTATTTAGCAACTAAGCATCGAAAACGCATAGAACGCATCACTTCTGCTTTCAACTTTGCAAAACAAGCTCACAAAGGAGTAAAACGTAAGAGTGGTGAACCATATATTTTACACCCTATTTCCGTAGCAAAAATTGTTTGTAGCGAAATCGGGCTAGGCTCCACATCCATTTGTGCAGCGCTTCTTCATGATGTAGTAGAAGATACGGATTATACTATAGAAGATATGGAAAATATCTTCGGCTCTAAAATAGCTCAGCTAGTAGACGGTCTTACTAAAATATCAGGAGGAATTTTCGGTGACAAAGCTTCTGCACAAGCAGAAAATTTCAAAAAGCTTTTACTTACGATGAATGATGACATTCGCGTCATCTTAATAAAAATGGCCGACCGACTACACAATATGCGAACACTCGGTTCCATGGCCCCCAATAAACAATATAAAATTGCCGGAGAGACGTTATATATTTACGCTCCTTTAGCTAATCGGCTCGGAATAAACAAGATAAAAACAGAACTTGAGAATTTAAGTTTTAAGTACGAACATCCTGAGGCATACGCTGATATTGAGAAAAAGCTCAAAGCAAGTGAAGCCAATCGAGACGAATCTTTCGAAAAATTCACACAACCAATTTGTGAGGCCCTCAATCAGATGGGGCTAACTTATCAGATCAAGAAGCGTGTAAAATCGGTTTATTCTATCTGGAATAAGATGCAGACCAAACATCTCCCCTTTGAGGAGGTATATGATTTAATGGCCGTGCGCATCATTTTTGATCCTAAAGAAGGGAAAGAAGAGACCAATTTATGTTTTGCTATTTACGTAGCACTCTCTAAAATATATAAACCTCATCCCGACCGCCTACGTGACTGGGTTAGCCGTCCTAAAGTAAATGGCTATCAAGCTCTGCATGTTACCTTAATGAGTAATGAGGGGCAATGGATTGAAGTTCAAATTCGTTCTACACGAATGGATGAAATAGCCGAACAGGGTTTTGCTGCCCATTGGAAATATAAAGAAGGAACTATTAGTGAGGATGAAGGTGAATTAGAAAAATGGCTTAAAACTATTAAAGAAATTTTAGACGATCCACAGCCCGATGCAATGGACTTCTTGGATACAATCAAATTAAATCTTTTTGCAAGCGAGATATTTGTGTTCACCCCCAAAGGTGAAATTAAAACAATGCCACAAAACTGTACTGCGCTTGATTTTGCTTTTTCCATTCATTCTTACGTAGGAAGTCATTGCATCGGTGCAAAAGTCAATCATAAATTAGTGCCCTTAAGCTACAAATTGCAAAGTGGAGATCAGGTAGAGATTCTTACTTCAAAAGCACAACGAGTAAAGCCTATTTGGGCTACTTTTGTAACCACAGCACGTGCAAAACAGAAAATTAGTAGCATTCTAAATAAAGAGCTACGCGCTAAAGAAAAGCGTGGAGAAGAGATACTAAGCGACCTACTAAAAGAAGAGAATATCCTACTCGATTCTAGTGCAATCAATAAACTTTGTAGACTACATCAATTAGATAGTCGCGAACAACTTTTTGCAGCTATTGGAGATGAATCTTTAAAAATAGGAGAAAACGATCTTAATGAGCTAAAAGAAAGAACTACTGTAAAAGGTTGGAAACGTTATATTCCACTTCTGGGAGTACTCAACAAGACACCAAAGGAAAAAGAAGAAGAAAAAGCTCTTCCCGAGAAAGTCGATCCTAAGAAAGTGCTATATCTTACAGAAGAAGTATTGCGCGAAGAGGTTAAAATGGCTCCTTGTTGTAAACCAATACCCGGAGATGATGTTTTAGGATATGTTGACGAACAAAAGCACATTCTAATTCACAAGCGCCAATGTAGCATTGCAGCCAAATTAAAAAGTAGTTACGGAAATCGTCTCATTGCTGTTAAATGGGATATGAAAAGAGAGATGACATTCCCTGTCAGTATTTATCTAAAAGGAATTGATGAGCGTGGCATTTTAAACCAAATCACGCAAATTATTTCATTAGAGCAAGCTCTCGACATTCGCCAAATTAACATTGACACCAACGATGGCATTTTCGAAGCAAATATGGTAGTTCACGTATACGATGTAGAAGAAGTAAAATTTTTAATTCATGCACTTCATCGAATCAAATCTCTAAAAGAAATTAAACGAATTGACGAATAATAAAGAAAAATATATGCTTATTTATAATACCACTTATCATATTGAAATCGATCATGCCAAACATTTTTACATTTGGCTACACGAAGTATATATTCCGGAGATAGAAAAACTAGGACAAGATTCTCTTTTAAAGAATCCACGCATCTGCCGTATTCTTTCGCATCAAGAAAATGACAGCGAATGTATCTCTTTACAATGGGAGGTCGCTACAAGTGCAGACCTTCACACTTGGCATACTCAACAAGGTATGTCATTAAACGAAGAAATGATAAGAATATTTAAGGACAAGGTTATTGGTATTCCTACTTTAATGGAAGTACTCGATTAACCACGTTTCGATAAGCGTTCCATTCTTTCCACTTCTTTCTTCATCAAAACAAGTTCCTCACGAATTTCCTGCAATTGCTGTATAACTGCAAAGTTATGATCTTCGGCTGAAGCATTCTCACGCATTCGTTGCCTTGCACCAGCTAGAGTAAGTCCAAGATCCTTTACAAGATGATGTACTAAACCAATTTTATTAATATCGTCTTCGGTGTATTGGCGCACTCCCTTCATTGTCTTTTGAGGACGAATTTGGGGAAACTCCTTCTCCCAATAGCGAAGCAGTGAGGGGTTTACCTCGAATAGTTCAGCTACCTCAGTGATGGAGTAGAACAATTTCAAATTCTTCTTGCGATTATATACCATAGTCTTTTGAATATTACTGCACAAAAGTATAAAAAACTCTCTAGTTTTACAAAAAAATTGGCAAAAAAATAGTATCTTTGCGCGCTAATCTACTATTAAAATAGATAAAAACAAGAAATAATAAAAAAACGAGAATAGAAATGTTGACAGCAAAACAAATCCGCGAATCTTTCAAAGATTTCTTCGCCTCGAAGGGTCATACCATTGTACCCTCCGCCCCTATGGTGATTAAAGACGATCCCACCCTTATGTTTACGAATGCAGGTATGAATCAGTTCAAGGACATTATCTTGGGCAACGCCACAGCAAAACACAAGCGCGTAGCTGATTCTCAAAAATGTTTACGTGTAAGCGGCAAACACAATGATTTGGAAGAAGTTGGCCATGATACTTACCACCATACCATGTTCGAGATGTTAGGCAACTGGTCTTTCGGTGACTATTTCAAGAAAGAAGCAATCGACTGGGCTTGGGAATATTTAGTCGTCATTTTAAAACTCGACCCAAATCGTTTGTATGCTACTGTCTTTGAGGGGCACAAAGAGGAGGGACTTGATCGTGATAGCGAAGCTGCAGGTTATTGGGAACAATATCTTCCCAAAGACCGCATTATCAATGGTAACCGACACGATAACTTCTGGGAAATGGGTGATACTGGTCCCTGCGGTCCTTGCTCAGAGATCCACATAGATCTGCGTTCTGAGGAAGAACGTGCTCTTGTCAACGGACTCACTCTCGTAAACCAAAGTCACCCTCAAGTCATCGAAATATGGAATCTTGTATTTATGCAGTATAACCGAAAGGCTGACAGTACATTAGAGCCACTTCCTGCCAGAGTCATAGATACCGGCATGGGATTCGAGCGTCTTTGCATGGCTTTACAAGGAAAAATATCAAATTACGACACAGATGTCTTCCAACCTATTCTTCATGCCATCGGTGCATTAGCAGGAGTAGAATATGGAAAAAACAAGCAACAAGATATTGCTATGCGTGTCATAGCCGATCATATACGCACTATCGCTTTCTCAATTACAGATGGTCAGTTACCGAGTAATGCAAAAGCAGGCTATGTCATTCGTCGTATCCTTCGCCGTGCCGTACGTTATGGATACACTTTTCTAAATCAAAAACATGCCTTCATGCATAAACTTCTTCCCATACTCATTGAAAATATGGGCGAAGCTTATCCTGAGCTGAATGCACAAAAAGAACTCATTACAAAAGTCATCAAAGAAGAGGAAGAATCTTTTCTTCGCACCCTTGAAACAGGTATTCGTTTACTCGACAAAATAATTGACGAGAGCAAAATCGCTGGGAAAAACAAGATTAACGGTATAGATGCCTTTACTCTCTACGACACTTATGGTTTTCCTCTTGATCTTACTGAACTTATTCTTCGCGAGAATGAGATGAGTGTAGATACAGAAGAATTTAATGCAGAAATGCAGAAACAAAAAGCACGAGCCCGTAATGCAGCGGCAGTAGAAACCGGTGACTGGATCAGCATAAAAGAAGGAGAATCCACTTTTGTTGGTTACGACTATACCGAGCACGATACCGAGATCCTACGATATCGTCAAATCAAGCAAAAAAACAAAACGTTCTACCAGATTGTACTGGATAAGACTCCTTTCTATGCAGAAAGCGGTGGTCAAGTAGGAGACACTGGCGCTATTGTAAGCGAATTTGAAACCA
>JAGPIY010000127.1 GCA_018054715.1 Bacteroidaceae bacterium | reverse complement strand
TTGGATACAGACGTATCAATGGACTCCTGAGGTTACCATTGCGGCCTTGGTTTGTGGAATGGTAGTGGATACGCTCCTAGTCTTAAATAATTATCGCGATCGGGCACAAGATTTGATGAGCGGAAAGAAAACGGTTGTGGTGCGCTTTGGAGAACCTTTTGGACGATATTTATATGGTGGATTGGGCATTTTTGCTTGCTGGATGTGTTTGGCTTTTCTTTTTGGAGGGCATCTTTTCGCGGCTCTACTGCCTCAGTTTTATTTATTCTTCCACTTCAGTACTTGGCGTAAGATGATCCGTATTCGAGCCGGACGGGAACTAAATGCGGTACTCGGACTTACCGGGCGCAACATCTTTATCTTCGCTTTGTTGCTTTTTGCAGGAATGGCACTCGCGTGAAGCGGTACTTAGGAATACAACATTAGGAACTTTCTCACGACTCTTGCAGAAGAAAAAGCAAAAAGCCCTACGGCAAAACACAAAATGCTGTAGGGCTTTTCTTCTTTTGCCGTAGGGCTTCGTGTGGATTGATCCGCATGTTATTTTCTTTTCAAAAGCAACTTACGAGGATTACTTTTGCATGAACAAGAAGAACATTCTATTCATAAGATAAAAACGGAACTATAGTTTCACAACGCCAACTCCCGGAAGTTGGGGAAGAGTAAGGCGTCCTTTTTCAACGGTCACGCCTTTAAATAAATCGTTGGAGATTAAAAGATTCCCGTCCAAATCGGCAAAATCAACTACGGGACTGAGTTGTGCTGCGGCACTGATGCCACAGGATGTTTCGGTCATACAACCCAACATCACTTTCATATCTAACGCACGAGCCAAAGTTACCATTTTCCAAGCTTCACGCATTCCGGTACATTTCATCAACTTAATGTTAATACCGGTAAAAGCGCCTGCTATTTTGTGCACATCTTTCAAGCGCTTTATCGACTCATCAGCGAATATAGGAAGTGGACTTTGCTGAGTAACCCAAGCGATGTCATCGAGCTGTTCTTTAGGCATCGGCTGTTCTACCATCACGATGCCTTGTTCCTTGAGCCAATGACACATGTCGAGTGCCTGGTATTTATCCTTCCATCCTTGGTTTGCATCGACTGCAATAGGAAGATTCGTAACCTGACGAATGGCTTGGATCATTTCTTTATCTTTATCTGTTCCTACTTTAACTTTTAAAATATTAAAGCGACCCGCTACTTCAAGGGTTTTCTGCTTCATCACTTCGGGCGTATCGATGCCGATAGTATAAGTAGTAGAAGGTGCTTTCAAAGCATCTAATCCCCAGATTTTATACCAAGGAGCGCCCAATAGTTTCCCTACTAAATCGTGCAGGGCAATATCTATAGAAGCTTTTGCAGCTGTATTGTTTTCATCGATTCCATCGATATAAGCTAGAATATCTTCCAACTGAAAAGGATCGGAGAACTGAGCTAAATTAACCTTTCGCAGGAAGGTCATTACAGAGTCGATACTCTCTCCAAGATACGGTGGCATAGAAGCCTCACCATAACCGGTTACACCATCATATTCTATTTCGACTTGCACATCGGGAGTTTCCTTACGCGAAAAAGTTGCTACTGTAAACACATGCGTAAGTTGCAAAGGGTAAGGATAAAAACGGAGTTTCATTTGTCCTTTTGGATGCACATTCTGACCTATGGAAGGGGATAAAGCATTCGAACTTTGGTGTACATTACCAACAGTTGCCAATAAGTCGCGAGGGGCAATAGCTGCACCAAGCGTCAACAGTCCCGCTGTTTTTAAAAAGTTTCTACGATTTTTGTCCATCAATATAGCGTGTATGTTATTTATCCAAGTAAAAAGGACTGTTTTCAATTGAAGGAGCTAATATTTGTCCGTTTTCATCGTAAATATGGACTCCTCCAAGCCAACGATTGCGATTATAAGAATCGAAAATAGGAGAATCAGGATCAAGACTGCTCACATGTACAAAACCTTGTGAATGAAGGAACTCTCCTTTCCCAAGATAAATACCGATATGAATTATCTTTTCAGTTTCCGTTTCAGTAGCAGCACGTCCAAAAAGCACCAAGTCACCGGGAAGAAGTTGCTTAAGAGAAGCCTCCGAGGCGTCGAAGCGTTTACCTATTTTAGCTTGTTGCGAAGCATTGCGAGGAAATATTTTTCCATTTAAATAACCTGAAATCCATACTAGTCCACTGCAATCTACACCTTTTGCAGAGGCACCGGCCCATAAATAAGGAATTCCCATCAATGAGAGAGCTGCTTGTTGAAAATGCAATGCATCGGGTTTACGCGAAGCAAACCAGTTTTTTTCATCCATTCCATCATCCTTTTTTAGGTAGCCTACGCGTCCATCCGGATAAATCACTTGATAAAAAGAGCCCAATTCATCATCTCCTAAACGCAACATACAACCACTTACCACATCACTTACCGGAGTTGAATTAATAGTCGGTTTAGAGTAAACCCATGTATAATGTGAAGCAACCACTATTTTCGGGCTTCCTGCCCATATTTTCATTTGCCCCTCGGAAAGTTCCGTAATAGCACCTCGATGCACAAAAGAGACGTATCCATCGGGTGTTTTCACCTGATACCAACGTTCTGCTTTTAATATTTGTACCGGAGTTCCCAACAAAGCCTGCGTTTCCATCGGCGACTCAAAATCGGCTGATTGATGAATATTACACACTGATATATTGACAATGCCCCACTGAGTAGTAGTTAAAGTATCCTTTCCTTCTTGGCCGGAAACCAAACTTATCTGACCTACAAAGAACAAAAACAACAGACCAATAGTCCGCACGAACACGGCCTGTTTGTTTCGTTTGATTGCACAAGAAAAGCCTACTAGAGCCTCTCTAAGATTTTTATTTTTATTTTTTTTCACGATGACTTAAAATGAAGTTTTCAAGAATTTGTTGCCCCTTAGGCGTTGCTATACCACGAAGAAAAATGAAGAATATCGACTCAAAGACTTCCAAAAACGAATATTTTTCAGAAATTTCTCCTTGCATAAGAAGTCGAATTTGATGATCTAACAGCTCATGAGCTATTCCCAAATTCAAATCATCACGGAAAAGTTCTTGCTCTACTCCACGATTTAAGAACTCAACCGATTCGTTACAATGATTTGCATGCCGTTCACGTATCAACTTTTGAACCGATGGATAACGATGCATATCTTTAAAGAACAAAGGACTTGTGGAATATAAATCTTCAGCCATAAATCGGTAGAAAGAAAGAAGTACATCTACGACATTATCGCATTTATTATAAACAGGTTGCGCTTCGGCTCGTTTCCGAATATCATGAAGCTCTACACAGGAAAGTACAAGTTGCTCTTTATCGGGGAATAATTCATAAAGTGTACGCTTCGATATACCCATCAAAGAGGCTACATCGTCCATTGTTATTGCGCGGATGCCTTCTTTCAGAAAAGCTTTTAGTGCCACTGAAACAATTCTCTCTCGCAAGACTTCTTCTTTCTGTTTTCGTGTTAATTCTGTCATATGGACAAAGATAGAAAGAAAACTTTATATAGCGATCTCGTTTTCTTCTGTTTTTACAAAAAAATAACAAAGACTAAAGAAATAGCTTGCAAAAGGGACCTCTTTAGTCTTTGTTTATTATTATTATATATATTAAGATTATCTGCCTAAAATATATTTATTGATAAAGCGACGATGCCAAGGAAGGCTGTCATGCTTCTTTTTCTTTTCAGTATCTGTGTAACCGTAACCATAGCCATAACCGTAGCCATAGCCGTAACCATAACCATAACCGTAGCCATAACCACGTTTTTCCATGTTACAATCGTTGAGGAGTACACACATATTTTTAAACTTGCCTTCTTTATGCAGCTTCTCCAACTCACGGAGATAACGTCTGTCAAGCATTCCTTCACGTATTACGTAAACAGTAAGATCTGCCACACGGTTTACGGTTACTGCATCAGCAACAACTAGAGCCGGCACATTATCTACAACCACATAGTCGTATTTAGTACGTAACAAAGCAAAAACCTCATCAAAACGATCGTGCAAGAATAACTCAGCAGGATTTGGAGGTGTAGGACCTGAAGGAAGAAGATCTAGATTCTCATGAATGTTTGAAGAATGGATCAAAGACATTAAGTCAGATTCTGTACCTGCTAAATAAGTAGTTAACCCAGCCTCCTTATGGAAACCTAGGCGCTTAGAACCTGTATGTTTACGAATATCGGAGTCTACCCATATCACTTTCTTTCCACCCATTGCAAGAGTAACGGCTAAATTTCTCGATAAACTAGACTTTCCTTCACCTGCCATAGTAGAAGTAAACACTAATACTTTAGCTGTGTTACTAATAAAGTTCAGGTTAGCACGAGCCAAACGGAATGATTCGCTCAGACGATCATTATCCTTTTCTTGCACACTCATATCTTCCTCATCATCAAGACTTGGTATTTCTCCTAGCACAGGCAATGAAGTATTGTCCTCAATATCTTTACGTCCGCGCACTTTGGTATCAATTAAAGAGAATATATAAAGTAATGCAAAAGGAATTACTACACCAAGAGCCAAAGCAGCTAACATCATCATGCCACGCTTTGGAGAAACCATATTCGGGCTTCCATAAGGAGGCTCAACAAGACGTACATTACTTTCAGTAATAGCTAACTTAATCGCATTTTCTTCACGCTTGTTCAACAAGAAAGAATATAAGCTTTCTTTTATTAGCTGCTGACGACCTGCATCCAAAGCCAAACGTTCTTGTGAAGGAATAGAAGCCACTCCGGCATCCGTTAGATTTTCCTGTTGACGCGCACGTTGCAAACGAATCTTCAGACCCTTAAGATTTGCATCAAGTGATTTCTTTATTGTGGCACGCAGAGTATGCAAACTACGATCCATATTAGCTACTACAGAAGCTTCTGCACTAGAATATTCTGCGAGGCGGTTACGCTCAAGCATCAATTTGTTATAGTCGGCAATCTGCGAGGCTGCTGCTAATTGGTCAATGCCTCCCAACTCAGGAATGAGTTGATTGTCCATCGATGAATTCGACATATAATCGCCAATATAATTCGCAACAAGAACTTGCGTTTCAAGATCTAGGGTCGCATCCTTTGCTTTTGCGTTTTCCTGAACAAATTGTGTTCCTCCTGTTTTAAAATCAAGAATTTTGTTACTGCTTTTAATTGCTGCAAGCTTGGTGTCTACCACCCCTAATTCTTGAGCAAGCATTTCAATACGTTTCTGCACAAATTCTTCTGTACTTTGTGCCACGCGGTTCTTGTCGTCAATCGTATATTGGCTATAAACTTCTACTAGCTTAGAAAGAATTGAATCGGCACGATTCAAATTTTCATCGGTGCACGAGATGGTTACGAGAGAAGTTTCCTCAAGTAATTCTGTAGTAAGTTTATCTTTATAACGTATAGCCGCCGCATTTACGCTAGAACGAGAAACGTAGATATCATCTTCAAATTTATTCTCATTCGCTTTATTCGGAGTAATTGTAATGCGCCCAAAAGGAGTTCGCACAATTTCCCCATAATTTACTTTTTTGTTGAAACTAACACTATTGGTTCCAAGAGATACATCTGTAATTTCACAACTTTTTGCATCAATTGGTGAAACGCAAAACGAAGGACTAGAAGCCGTTTGTTTATCAAGGAAGTTAACTATAATAGGAGAATCATCAAAAAGGCTATGACGCCGCATCAAAAGTTTTTTCTGATACTCAACATCCAAATGCAAGCGACGAACCACTTCTTCCAAAAGAGGTGTAGAACGTAATACATAAAGCTCATTCTCTACCATGCTTTTAGTACCACGGCCATTTAGTTCAAGGAACTCCGACATCTCA
>JAGPIY010000014.1 GCA_018054715.1 Bacteroidaceae bacterium | reverse complement strand
ATTCTTTGCTGAAGAACATTCCAATCATTGGTCCTTCGAAAGCAGGAGCTGCTCTTGAAGGGAGTAAAGAATTTGCGAAAGGATTTATGGAACGACAGGGCATTCCTACAGCTCGTTATCAAAGTTTTACGCCACAAACATTAGAAGAAGGCTATCGCTTTTTGGAAACACTTGAAGCTCCTTATGTGCTTAAAGCAGATGGTTTATGTGCTGGAAAAGGTGTTTTAATTCTACCTACACTTGAGGAGGCGAAAAAAGAGTTGAGTGAGATGCTGGGAGGTATGTTTGGAGATGCTTCTAATACTGTAGTTATTGAAGAATTCCTTTCGGGAATAGAATGCAGTGTATTTGTATTGAGTGATGGAACTAATTATAAGGTATTGCCTGTAGCGAAAGATTACAAGCGTATTGGTGAAGGTGATCAAGGTTTGAATACCGGAGGTATGGGATCTGTCTCGCCTGTCCCTTTTGCAACAAAAGAATGGATGCAGAAGGTGGATGAACGAATTATTCGTCCTACTGTAGAAGGACTTGCTAAAGAAGGTATTGATTATAAAGGATTTATTTTCTTGGGATTAATAAATGTAAAAGGTGAACCGATGGTTATCGAGTATAATGTTCGAATGGGAGATCCTGAGACTGAAAGTGTGATGTTGCGCATAAAGAGTGACCTCGTAGAGCTTTTTGAGGGTGTTGCTGCAGGCAATTTAAATGAAAAGGTATTAGAAGAAGATCCACGTACTGCAGTTTGCGTTATGCTTGTTTCCGGTGGATATCCCGAAGCCTATGAGAATGGCTTTGTAATGACGGGTATGGAGAAAGTGAAAGACAGTATTGTTTTTCATGCCGGAACTAAAATGAAAGATGGCAATATAGTAACTAACGGTGGCCGTGTAATTGCAGTAAGCTCTTATGGAGCAAACAAAGAAGAAGCGCTCAAACAAAGTTTTGAGGCAGCGCATTTAATTGAATTTGAGAAAAAATATTTCCGTCGTGATATCGGATTCGATCTCTAAAAAAGGAATAAAATAAAATGCAAAGAGGACTCTTTCAGCAGCAAATAACTTCGGGTAGATTTACTTTACCCCTAGCGTTATTGTGTCTTATTGCAGGGTGGATTGTTTCTCTTTATCACCCGGCTGTAATAAGGGTAGCTACAATGTCGCCTTTTTGGGCTGCTGCGGATCCGGAGATTCCCAAGGAACCTCATCTTTTGCTTGGTATAAACCTCGTTTTGTATTTGTTGATAGGCTTTTTGTTGATTCCATTTAACAAGTTGATTGCTGTAATTCGCATTCGAGCTTCTATTCAAACCGCACTTTTCTTTTTGTGGAGTGCCTTGCTTCCTTTTTTACACCCGTTGCAAGGAGGTAGTTTTACAGTTTTATTGCTGTTGGCTTCTTTATTTTGTTTGGTGATTAGCTATCAGCATCCAAGGCCAATGGCCAGAATTTATCATGCATGGCTTTTATTAGGCTTTGCTTCTCTTATAACTCCTGAAGTATTAGGCTTTATTCCTGCTTTTTTAATTGGTTCTTATTTATTTAAATCATTTTCTTTAAAAAGCTTTCTGGCCGGAATATTGGGCTTAGCATTTGCTTATTTGATATATGGTGTAGGTTGTTGGGCCAATGGAAGAGACGATTTGCTTACTCAGCAATTTAATTACTTCTCACAGATTGAGACTAATTATGTGATTCCTGTCCATCCAAATTGGATGTGGGCGTTAATTCTTTTCCATGGATTATTGTTTGTCGTAGCAGCTTTGTTCTATTGGATAAAAAGCGTACAAACGAACATTAAGACACGCGATCACATCAATTTCCTTCTTACGATGGAGCTTTTTGTACAGCTTATTATTTATCTTAAACCAGATATTATATGTGCTTTACTTCCGTTAAGTTTAATCATTCTTTCGCTTATTGAAGGGCATTATTTCACTACCATACAGACGAAAGCCACAAATGTTTTTTTTATTAGTATAATTGTTTTCTCATTCCTCCTACACTTATTAATTTTATGGAAAATATAGTATTACATATACAAGCCTTTATGGTTGAGTGGCGTGAGGTTTTTATTCAATGGGGTTATCCCGGGTTGTTCCTTTCTGCCTTGCTTTCCGGCAGCATCATACCGTTTAGTTCCGAAATAGTTCTCCTTTCTTTGGTAGGTCTTGGACTTGATCCTTATTGGTGTGTATTATGGGCAGCAGTTGGTAATACATTAGGAGGTATGACTTGCTATTGGATGGGATATGCAGGAAAGACTGAATGGGTAGAACGATATGCGCATATTAACTATGCGCGTGTTGAAAAAATGGAAGCACGCGTGCAAAATCGTGGTGCCTATATGGCCTTTTTCTGTTTCTTACCGGTTTTGGGAGAGGTGATAGCAGTTACACTTGGATTTATGAAAGCGAATATATTTATTACTTGTAGTGCGATGTTTGTGGGCAAATTGATTCGCTATATTGCATTGACAATTCCATTACTTTATGCCGTAGATGGTGTTTGGCAATTGGTTAAAAACGCTTAACTCACTCTATTCTGTTATGAGAAAGTCTATATTTGTTCCTACTTTATTTTCCTTTCTTTGTCTTTTTCTTCTTGCAGCTTGCAATGGGAAAAAAGACAAACAGCATCCCGTGTTGGCCGTTACTATTGAGCCATTGCGTTATCTTACGGAACAGATTGCAGGCAAAGATTTTGAAGTTATTACGCTTGTTCCGAATGGAAATAGTCCGGAAACTTATGAACCGACTCCTTCTCAAATAGCCCATTTACAGCGCAGTGCTGCTTTTTTTGCTCTTGGCCATCTCGGCTTTGAAGCACAGTGGATTGAAAAGTTTGCAGAGTTGTATCCTAAAATGCCTGTGTGTAAAACAGATGAGGGGCTTTCTTTAATTAAAGAGGCTTCGTCTCATGAGTCTCATGCGCAGGGTGTTGACCCGCATGTTTGGTTCTCTCCTCGAAATATGTTACAAATGGCAGACTCTATATCGCAAACCCTTTGTCGTTTATTCCCTCAGAAGGAATCCGTATTTAAGGCAAATACGCTGCATTTGCAAGCAGATATAAAGGCAACAGACGATACTATTCGTAACCTTTTAAAGAACCGGTCGGTTGCTTTTGTTTGCTATCATCCTACGCTTACTTATTTTGCCCGTGAGTATAACTGTATCCAAATTCCTATTGAAGCCCATGGAAAGGAGCCTTCTGCAAGAGCACTTCAGCAGCTTATTCAACAGGCAAAGGCTCATCATGTAAAAGTAGTACTTGTGGAAAAAGAGTTTGATTTGCGTTATGCTACCGTTATTGCTCAAGAGCTAGGTGCGCAAGCGATACAAATTAATACTCTCTCTTACCAATGGCGCAAAGAAATTCTTCGTACAGCTTATGAGTTGAAAAAACATTCTACTGATAAATGAATTGAATGTTATGGTACAAATCGAAATAAAGAATATCTCTATCGCTTATCTTCAGCGTATCGTACTTAAGGATGTAAATCTTACTATCGATAAGCATGATTTTGTGGGCATTATTGGGCCCAATGGATGTGGGAAGACTTCTCTTTTACGTTGCATCTTAGGATTAACTGCCCCTATTGCGGGAAATATTTCGTTTTTCAAAGATGGCGAGCCATCTCCATCAATCTCTGTAGGCTATCTTCCTCAGTGTAATCAAATAGATAAAAAATTTCCAATTTCAGTCCGCGAAGTAGTACGCTCTGGTCTCGGAAGGCAAAAAAAACTTTGGAAGCGTTTTTCTTCGCATGATGAAGAGAAAGTTAGTGAGTTACTTCATGAGATGCACCTCGATCATCTTGCCTCGCGTGAAATTGGTCGACTTTCAGGTGGAGAGCTGCAACGTGTGCTTTTAGCTCGTGCTGTAGTAAGTAATCCCGATATTCTAATGCTAGATGAGCCGAGTACGTATATGGATCGTCACTTTTCGACACAGTTGTATGAGATGCTATATACATTGAATAAGCAACACACTATTTTATTGGTTTCGCATGACTTGGAAGAGGTACACCATCATGCTACTAAGATTCTTGATTTAGGTTGTCATTGTTCTGTCTGCCGACAAGAACTTCATGTTCAAGAGCTTAAGTACATCCATTGATAGACTTTTTAATAAAAAAGAAGCCTTTTTCTTCAAAAAGCTTTGTTAGTACAAAAAAAGTCCGTATCTTTGCAACGCATTATTGCAAAAAACATTTCTTTAAACAAACAGTTATGTATTTAGACGTAGCAAAAAAGAAGGAAATCTTCGAGAAGTACGGAAAGTCCAACACTGATACTGGTTCCGCTGAGAGTCAGATTTCATTGTTCTCATACCGTATCTCGCATTTGACTGAGCATATGAAGGTCAATAGAAAGGATTATACTACAGAAAGAAGTCTAACCATTCTCGTAGGTAAGCGTCGTAGATTGCTTAACTACCTAAAAGATCGCGAAATCGAAAGATATCGTGCTATCGTTAAAACGTTAGGCTTGAGAAAGTAATTTCTCTGCAAAAATTACGAAGGCCAGTATTCTCTGTGAAGAAATACTGGCCTTCGTTCTGTTTTATCCACAAAAAAGGTTATAAACCTTTGTCAATTAACCCACATTTACTAACTTTGTCCTCAAAATACACAAAATGAACGAATCTTTATTTTCAACTCTCCCTTACAAAGTTGCCGATCTTTCTCTTGCAGACTTCGGCCATAAAGAAATAGAGTTAGCCGAGTATGAAATGCCCGGTTTAATGGCGCTGCAAAAGAAATATGGAGCGACTAAGCCTTTACAAGGAGCACGCATTATGGGCTCACTGCACATGACAATTCAAACAGCAGTATTGATTAAAACCTTGGTAGCCTTAGGTGCCGATGTACGTTGGTGCTCTTGTAATATTTATTCAACACAAGATCATGCTGCTGCAGCGATTGCTTCTTTGGGAGTACCTGTGTTTGCGTGGAAAGGTGAAACCTTGGCAGAATATTGGTGGTGTACCTTGCAGGCTCTTAATTTTGGCCAGGGTAAAGGTCCGAATATGATTGTAGATGATGGCGGAGATGCTACTTTAATGATTCATCTTGGAGTAGATGCTGAGAAAGATTCCTCTTCTCTAGACAAGCCGGTTACCGCAGAAGATGAGATTGAATTAAATGCGATCCTTAAAAAAGTACTTGCTACTAATCAGAATTATTGGCAGCCGATTGCAAAAGCAATGCAAGGCGTATCGGAAGAAACAACTACGGGGGTACATCGTTTGTATCAGATGATGGAGCAAGGCAAACTTTTATTCCCAGCTTTCAATGTAAACGATTCAGTAACCAAATCGAAGTTCGATAATTATTACGGTTGTCGCGAATCGTTGGCTGATGGTATCAAACGTGCTACTGATGTGATGATTGCAGGTAAGGTGGTAGTGGTTTGTGGATATGGTGATGTCGGTAAAGGTTGTGCGCATTCTATGCGTAGCTATGGTGCCCGTGTAATTGTAACTGAAGTAGATCCGATTTGTGCTTTGCAAGCAGCTATGGAAGGTTTTGAAGTGACTACAATGGAAGAAGCTTGCAGTCAAGGAAATATATTTGTAACTACTACCGGCAACATCGATATTGTCCGCATTGATCATATGGAAACGATGCCTAGTCAAGCCATCGTTTGTAACATTGGTCACTTTGATAATGAAATACAAGTCGAAAAGTTAAAGAATTATCCAGGCATTCAATGCCGTAACATTAAGGCGCAAGTCGATCAATACTTCTTCCCCGATGGGCATAGTATATTGCTCCTTGCTGATGGCCGTTTGGTGAATTTAGGTTGTGCTACTGGTCACCCTTCGTTTGTGATGAGCAACTCCTTTACAAATCAAACTTTGGCGCAGATTGAACTTTTCAACAAGAAATATGAAATAGGAGTATATCGTTTGCCAAAGCATCTTGATGAGGAGGTAGCTCGTCTGCATTTAGAACGCATTGGAGTGAAACTGACTACACTTACTCCTGAACAGGCTGAATATATTGGTGTATCTGCAGAAGGTCCTTATAAAGCAGAACATTATCGTTATTAATTATCTTCACGTTTACTTCGTTCAATAAAAATTTAAACTATGAATAATTTTTTAAAGAAGGCATGGCCTGATGTGGCAGTTATTGCACTATTTGTAGTGCTTTCTTGTGCCTACTTCTATCCTTCTGCAATCGATGGCCGGGTGCTTACAGGTAGTGACCATACAGGTGGTGTAGGTTTAGGCGCTGAGTTAGAGCACTACAAAGCCGAAACGGGAGAAACTGCAAGGTGGACAAATGCCGGTTTTAGTGGTATGCCTACCTATCAGATTAACCCTACTTATCCTTCTGTATCTTTGCTTCGTGGTATCTCTGATGTTTATAAATTGGGACTCGGTGAATATGTGGGCTTGGTGTTTATAATGCTTTTAGGCTTTTATATTCTAATGCGTGCATTCAATTTTAAACCTTGGATGGCTGCTTTAGGAGCAATTGTTTGGGCCTTTTCTTCTTATTATTTTATTCTTATTCTCGCAGGTCATATCTGGAAGTTTATTACGTTGGCTTATATTCCTCCTACGATTGCCGGATTAGTGCTTGCTTATCGAGGTAAATATCTTTGGGGAGGATTGCTTACAGCCTTTTTCATGGCTCTGCAAATTCTGTCTAACCACGTGCAGATGAGTTATTATTTTGGCTTTGTAATGTTGGCTATGATATTGGGTTACTTCTTTGAAGCTTTGAAACAAAAACAACTCCCTCGTTTCTTTAAGGCTACAGGAGTTGTGATTGTAGCTTCCCTTATAGGTGTAATGCTTAATACTACAAACCTCTATCACACGTACGAATATAGTAAGCATACTATGCGTGCGGCTAGTGAGTTAAAGAAGCAGAATGCAACGAATCAAACCAGTAGTGGTTTGGAACGCGACTATATTACGCAATGGAGTTATGGCATTGGTGAAACATTCACTCTTATGATACCAAATGCCAAAGGAGGAGCTTCAGTGCCGATGGCCGGTAATGAAAAAGCGATGAAGGATGCGAATCCGACTTATGCTAGTCTTTATCAGCAGATTGGACAATATTGGGGCGAACAACCAGGTACATCTGGCCCAGTATATGTAGGAGCTTTTGTCTGTTTTCTATTTATCTTAGGGTTATTTCTTGTGAAAGGTCCTATGAAATGGGCCATCCTTGGAGTCACAATACTTAGCATTTTGCTCTCTTGGGGCAAGAATTTTATGGGCTTTACCGACTTATTTATCGATTATTTCCCCATGTATGCAAAGTTCCGTACGGTAGCCTCTATTCTGGTTATTGCTGAATTTACAATGCCTTTACTTGCGTTGATGGCTCTTAAGGAGTGGATTGATCCTTCAAAGGAAAATCTGGGTAAAGCAGGGAAGCGTGAATTGAAACCTTTCTATATTAGTTTAGGATTTACTGCAGGCTTGTGTTTCTTATTTGCGGTGATGCCTTCTCTATTTTTCGATAGTTTCGTTTCTTCGACTGAGATGAATGCTTTGCAAGCAGGCATACCGGGGGATCAACTTGGTCCTATAATTGCCGATATAACTCATGTGCGTGAAGGTATCTTTACAAGCGATGCATGGCGTTCTTTCTTCATTATTATAATTGGTGCTGGACTTATGTTTGCTTATGCTAAAGGCAAACTAAAGAGCATTCCGTTGGTTGGAATAATTATTGCACTCTGTCTTTTTGATATGTGGGATGTAAATAAACGCTATTTGAATGATGGCTGTTTCGTAGAACCATCTACGCAAATAACTGTTCAAAAAACTGCGGCAGACGAACAAATTTTGGCTGATAAGAGCCTTGATTATCGTGTACTGGATCTTTCTTCTAATACCTTCAACGACAATAGCGCAGCTTTCTTCCATAAGAGTATCGGAGGCTATCATCCGGCTAAATTACGTAGATACCAAGAGATGATTGAGTATCATATCACTCCCGAAATGAGCTATTTTTATAAAACGATTGCCTCTGCACAAGGAAACCCTTCTGCTTTATCTGTAGATTCAGTCCGTGTACTCGATATGCTCAATACAAAGTATGTAATCATTGGCCTTCAAAATGGTCAGAAGGCAGCGGTTCAGAATCCTCATGCTTTTGGAAATGCTTGGTTTGTACAGCAAATAGACTATGTGCAGACTGCAAATGAAGAAATTGAAGGTCTTTATCACCTTGACCCACATAGTGTAGCTATTGCAAACGAGCAATATAAAGCGACTTTGGGCTCTAGCACAAGTTATGCGCCTGATAGCACAGCGACTATTCAACTAGTAAGTTATGTGCCCAATAAATTAGTGTATCATACAAAAACAAAAAGTGCCCAAGTTGCACTCTTTGCTGAGATTTACTATCCCGATTGGCAAGCGTTTATCGATGGAAAAGAGGTGCCAATAGCTTGTGCAAACTATATTCTGCGCGCTTTGCAAGTACCTGCAGGATCACATACTATTGAGTTCCGCTTCGATCCGCAGAGCATTAAAACAACAGAAATGATTGCTTATGCAGGGCTTGCGTTGCTTGTTATTGGAACGTTTGCTGGTCTTGGAACAGTCTTCTTAAGAAAGAGAAAGAGTAAATAAGTAGACAACTGAATAAGAGTGTTAGCTGGTTGATGCTAACAAAGTAATGCGGAAGACTACAAAAAACAGAATTAATTCTGCTTTTTGTAGTCTTTTCCAAATCGGATTAGATAGTACAAAGCATGTGCGCCAGCGAAAACGAAGCTGAAAATGAGCCAACTTTTGCTTGCTTCCCACCCCACAGTCATTTGATGCCATAAGGCTGTTAGTACGCAAAGAAAGCTAAGTCCGAGCCCAATAAGATTCAATATCGTTTGGCCATGTCGGCGCTCTGTCCCTCCTCCCAATTTACTGTGCCTTACTCCATATGCTGCATAAATATCAATACCTATTAGCATCCAAAGTACCAATCGTATCCATGTATCAGCCGGTAGAAAAAGCATTAACATCAAGCAGATGAGAATACCTAATGCCGGAATATAAGGAACTAAAGGCACTTTAAAGCCACGAGGTGCATCCGGTTGTGTTTTTCGTACTACAATAACCCCTGCACAAACGAGCGTGAAGGCAAACAGTGTACCAATGCTAGTCATTTCTCCTGCAATGTTTGCGGGAACAAAAGCTGAGAGTAGTGCAATTACCCCCATGAATAGCATATTACTGCGGGCAGGAGTCCGATATTTATCATGCAAATGGCTGAAAAACTTAGGGAGCAAGCCATCATGACTCATACTAAAGAACACTCTGCTTTGTCCCATAAGCATCACTAGTATCACACTGGCATAACCCAATAGGATAGCTACTACGATCGCGCGGTTTAACCAAGGATAGTCTGGAACCACTACCCCATCAGGACCTGCAACTCCCATTTGGTTGATAGCCGTAGCTACCGGTGCTATGCTTTCTAAGCCCTTAAAATTAGAATAAGGCATAATCCCAGTCATGACGTGTGCAAACAAGATATACAATACTGTGCATACAAGCAGTGAGCCTAGAATACCAATGGGCATGTTGCGTTTCGGATTACGAGTTTCTTGTGCTGCCGTACTTACCGCATCAAAGCCAATGTATGCGAAAAAGACAATTGCAGCACCCCGCAAAATACCTGATACTCCGTATTCTCCGAATACACCAGTATTCGCCGGAATATAAGGTGTGTAATTATCAGTATTGATATATTTCCAGCCTAGTATAATAAAACAAAATACCACAGCAAGCTTTAGGGTTACAATCACATTGTTAAAGAGTGAGCTATCTTTTGTGCCGTGTGCTAAAAGTAAACTCATTAATGCCACGATAATAACAGCCGGTAAGTTCATGATACCTCCTTCACTCGGACAATGTGTAAGTGCATGAGGCAGTTCGTAGCCAAGTCCACCTAAAAATAAATTAAAATACTGACTCCAGCTAATACTTACCGTGGTTGCTGCAACGGCATATTCTAGCACTAAATCCCATCCGATGATCCATGCAATAAGCTCTCCCATTGTAGCGTAACTATACGTATAGGCACTACCGGAGATGGGTAGCATAGAAGCAAATTCAGCGTAGCATAGCCCAGAAAAGGCACAGCAAATAGCTGCAACAACAAAGCTAAGTGTAATAGCAGGTCCTGTATAGCTAGCAGCTACACCTCCTGTAACGGAGAATAGTCCGGCGCCAATAATTACCCCCACCCCTAATGCGATTAGTCCAATAGGGCCTAATACGCGTTTCATGCTGTTATTGCTCGTGTCGTTAGCTTCTTTGAGAAGCTCAGCGATTGGCTTTCGTACAAATAAGTTCATATTTTTCCTTTTTAGGTTCTTCTTGTTTTGTAAGCTCTCGCCTATATTCAACGGCAAAAGTACATAAAAATGAGCAAAACACGAAATTATTTCAATATAAACAGTGCATTTATAGGATAGTTGAATGGAATGTCTCTTTCTCTCAATTAAAAATAAATGAAAAAAGAAGAGAAGGTATAGTAACTACTACCCCTCTCTTCTTATTTAAAAATAAAAGTTGTTTACTTTATTGACGATAATAAGTAATCTCTTCTTCGTTAATGCGATACACAAACATAGCATGTTTATCTACTTCGCTTTCTGCCCAGCGAATAAATACTTGTGCAGTTTTCTCAAACAACTCAGGGTTCTCGCTAGCATCTTGTAATAATAGATGCCCCATGATGGTATAAGCAGCCATTTCAACTAATCTACGTGCTGTGAGATCGAGTAGCTCCTGATTCTTTGTTTCTGTAATTTTGTTCACTGAAGCTGCATATTTGCTAGTCATGTCAAGCAAGCGATTACGTAAAGGTTCTAAAGATTCAGCACAGGGCTGTGCTTCGAATTCCTTTAACGTGTTCAAGTAAGATCCGTTAGTTACATAACGAATGGCAGCTACTGTTTGCAATTGAGTTGTACCTTCGTAGATTGAAGTGATACGACAATCGCGATAGATGCGTTCGCAGGCATAATCTTTCATGAAGCCCGATCCACCATGAATTTGAATACAGTCGTATGCATTTTGATTGGCAAACTCACTGCCAATGCCTTTTACAAGGGGAGTGAAAGAATCGGCCAATTTAGCGTAGCGTTTCTGCTCTTGGCGTTCTTCGGGTGTAAGCTTGCGCTCTTTAGAGATGTCATCGAGTGCTTTGTAGAGATCTACATAGCGTGCCGTTTGATAAAGTAAGCTGCGTGAAGAATCCAATTTAGCCTTCATGATAGAAAGAATTTCTGCTACAGCTGGGAACTCAATAATTGATTTACCGAACTGCTTACGATCCTTGGCATAAGCTAAACCCTCATTGTAAGCAGCTTGTGAAAGGCCTACACTTTGTGCAGCAATACCTAGGCGTGCTCCGTTCATGAGAGCCATGACGTACTTAATAAGTCCAAGCTTACGGTCACCGCAAAGTTCAGCTTTTGCATTTTTATATACAAGTTCGCAAGTAGGAGATCCTTTGATACCCATTTTATTTTCAATACGGCGTACATTTACACCACCTTGACGTTTGTCATAGATAAACATAGAAAGACCGCGTCCATCCTTAGTGCCTTCTTCTGAGCGAGCTAGCACAAGGTGAATATCGCTGTCGCCGTTAGTGATAAATCGCTTTACACCGTTTAATAGCCAGCAGCCTTCTTCTTCACTATAAGTAGCTTTCAGCATTACGCTTTGAAGATCAGATCCTGCATCAGGTTCTGTTAAGTCCATCGACATTGTTTCACCGGCACATACGCGACTGATATAACGCATTTTTTGATCCTCGTCAGCAAATTCGTAGATCGTTTCAGCGCAATCTTGTAGTCCCCAAAGGTTCTCAAAGCCTGCATCTCCACGGCTCACGATGTCCGCTGCCATAATGTAAGGAACGACAGGAAAGTTCAGTCCGCCATAGCGCCTAGGCATTGCCATACCCATTAAACCAGCTTTACGGCAAGCCTCCAAATTCTCAGAAGTGCCATTTGCATACGTTACACGTCCATTTGCACATACCGGGCCTTCGTGGTCTACGCTTTCTGCATTAGGAGCGATGGTTTCGCCTACAAGTTCACCTACAATTTCAAGCACCTTATCGTAGCTATCCATTGCATCCTCAAAGTTTTGAGGTGCATAATCGTATATCGTTTTATCTGCGTAATCGCGCTCCTTGAGCTCTACGATCCGCTTCATTAACGGATGGTTCAAGTAATGCTTGAGTTCCGGAGTATCATTATAAAAATTAGCCATTATTTACTGTTTTTCTTATAAAACTTAATCAATTTAGGAACCACTTCTTCTACCGTACCATTGATAACATAATCGGCAATGGTATTGATTGGAGCATTTGGATCATTATTAATTGATATAATCATAGAGCTTTCTTGCATACCGGCAATATGTTGGATTTGACCTGAGATACCGCATGCGATGTAGAGTTTCGGACGGACAGTTACACCTGTTTGACCGATCTGACGATCATGATCGGCAAATCCGGCATCAACTGCAGCACGGCTAGCACCTACCTCGCCATGAAGTTCTTTAGCTAAATTGAAAAGTAATTGAAAATTCTCTTTCGAACCTACTCCGTAACCACCGGCAATTATAATAGGCGAACCTTTTAAATTGTGATCAGCTTTCTGAATATGACGTTCAATCACCTTTACAACAAAATCAGCGTCGGTAACATAATCACTTATCTTATGCTGAATAACTTCTCCTTTGTAATTTGGGTCGAGTATTTCCTTTTTCATTACCCCTTCGCGGACGGTTGCCATTTGAGGGCGGTTGTCAGGGTTAATAATCGTAGCTACGATGTTTCCACCGAAAGCAGGACGAATCTGATACAAAAGATTTTCGTATGTTTTGCCCTGTTTTTTATCTTCGTGAGGTCCGATTTCCAATGAAGTACAGTCTGCTGTTAAGCCGCTGATTAATGCAGATGATACACGAGGGCCTAAGTCGCGCCCAATAACTGTTGCTCCCATCAATGCAATTTGAGGTTTTTCTTCCTCGAAGAGTTTTACTAGAATAGCAGTGTGTGGTAGTGAAGTATAAGGGTAAAGATCCGGTGCATCGAATACATGTAGTTTGTCTACTCCATAAGGAAGCACTTGGTTTTCTATACCCTTGAGGTTTGAACCGATTGCAACAGCCTCCAATTGGCAGTTTAACTGATTGGCCAATGAGCGGCCCTTTGTGAGCAATTCCTGACTGACTTCAGCCACCGTTTGCTCTTCTATTTCGAGATATACGAATAAATTGTTCATAATGTTCCTTATCCAATAGTGTGGTTATCCAGCAGTTCAACAACTAAATCTTCTACATCATTATCACTACCCGTGAGAGCTTTGCTCTCTTTGGCTTGAAAGACAATGTTCTGAATCGCTTTAACCTTCGTTGGTGAACCGCTAAGGCCACATTGTGTGAGGTCGCCATTTACGCAGCTGACGCTGAACTCAGGGATGGTTAGGTATTGCTTCTGGTAAAGTTCAGGAAAAGCTAAGCCTTCTTCTTTTTGTTCAGTTGCTGTTTTGGCATATTTGTATTTTTGCACCAATCTTGCGTTGCGTGGGCGGCAAGGCGCTGCAGAGCCATTCACGGTGAGTACGATAGGAAGTGGTCCTTCTACCGTTTCTATACCACCATCAATATGGCGTTTTACAGTGATGCGATTGTTTTCTACTTTTAGAATTTCCTCGGCATAAGTGATCTGGGTCAATCCAAGCTTTTCAGCTACTTGCGGACCTACTTGTGCCGTATCTCCATCAATAGCTTGACGTCCGCCAAGGATGATGTCGTAATCTTTTATTTTACGAATAGCCATGGCGATGGCATACGAAGTAGCCAATGTATCAGCACCGGCAAAAGCGCGATCGGTAAGTAGATATCCGGTATCTGCTCCGCGGAAGAGACCTTCGCGGACGATGTCGGCAGCGCGACCGGGACCCATTGTCAAGATAGTTACGGTAGAACCGGGATGTGCGTCCTTCAAGCGGAGGGCCTGCTCAAGAGCATTAAGGTCCTCGGGATTGAAGATCGCAGGGAGGGCAGCACGGTTAATAGTGCCGTCTTCTTTCATGGCATCTTTTCCCACATTACGTGTGTCGGGTACTTGCTTTGCCAATACTACAATTTTCAAACTCATTGTTATTCTTTTTATTTTAAAGAGATTAGTTACATGAACTGTTTTTTATAAACGTGGCAAATGTACACATAATCTCTCAAATTGCCAAACAATTGAGCACAAAAAAGAAACAGCGCAGAAGGAAGCTGGCTTACCACTCCTCTAGTGGATCATTTAGTTTCTTTGCTAATCGTTGGCGTCGCATACTCGGAGTATTCTTTTGCACGCACATCATCCGTGCAATGTCTACCGGACGTATACCAAGTTTAAAGAATATACAATATAATAAATCGTCTAAGCTAAGTTTGGGGTACTCTTCACGCAATTTATCGGCATAGTTTTCAAAGCAGAGATTGATTAGTGCAATTAACTCATGAGCGTTTTCTTCTTTTATAAACAATTTCTCTGCTGCTGCAATTTTCTCCTCGCTAAGGTCTCCTTCATGCGGAATCATATTTGCTGGGAATTTGCCAAAGAAATAGTTTTTGCGGTATTCAAAATCTCGATGAGAAATTTCTTTTTTCTGCTCTTGTAGCTGCATTTGTGCAGTCTGCAAATTCTCTTTTATTTTTTCTAAAGTCTTTTCTTGTTCCGACACCTGTTTCATCCGTTCTTGCAAATCCTTTTCCAATTCCATATACTTTTCAAATAGAATTCGCTCTTCTTCTCTAGTATGTTCATCTCTTTTAAACTCCTCTGTTCGCTTTCTTAATAAATTATTAAGTCCTTCTAGCATTGCATCGTAATGATGGTGTAGTACATAGGCTAACGCTCCGCATAAAGCTAATACAAGTATCGCTAAAGCAATGAATATAAGTCTTTGTCTATCTTCATTTTTTTCTTTTTGAGCAAAGTATTGTCTTGCATTCTCTTCTCGATTTAGTTTCTTGAAAAGTTGTGATTGTTGGTGTTCTAAGCTATCTCTCCAAAAAAGGTGTTGCTGCAAATACTTTGCTCTTTCAGTCATTACCCCGGAATTGGATAGCTCTGCTAGGCATCGATAAGATTCAGTACGAAGATATAAATCTTTATAATTTGTAATAGCTGTCAATATTTTTAAAATGGAGTCCTTTTGTTGTATTTCTTTTTCAGAAAGTTTTGATTTTTCAGCAAGTATATATGCTTTAGCAATAGCTCTCTCTTCATATAAATAAGGTAAAGGCAAATCTCCTTTTTTAATTTTGGGAGTTTGCTGTAAAGCTTGATCGTAAAACTTATTAGCTTCTTCTATACGATGTTGTAATAGTGCAATTTCTCCCAAGCGTTGATTAGCCAAACAAATTAGTTTCGCCATTTTACGCTGTGAGGCGAAGGCTTGTAAGTTCTCAAAACACTCTTTCGCTTGTGTATATTCTTTCCGAAGCAATAATATTTGTCCTTTATGAGCCATTGCTTCTGGCCATACATCTAGACTATCTTCTTCTGTGTCAGAATAACTGATTAGTAAGTTATAGTCGATTAGCGCTTCATCTAATATTTGTTTATTTTCTTCTTTAATGGTCTCTTGCAGCATTGTAACATGCCAACGTTTTTTATTTGTCTGTTTGCAGGAAAATAAAAAGAGAACACAAAATATGCAAAGTAAAATATTTTTCTTCATTGTTGCTAATTTAAGTGCCTTATAAATTTAGTTGCCTCTTCTATATTATTTTTATAAATGAGTGTGTCTTTTTTGAAGACGCATAAATATAAAATATCACTATAGGCGTGCAACTGTTTTTGTGTTTTTTGCGGATTTTCATCAATAATAAGAGGAAGCTGAATCCCCATATTTTTATAAATAGGAAAAGGACTCTCAACGTTTTCTGTATCTGATGCAATTACATAAAAGCATAAATTTTTATTCTGAGATTCGCTCCATGAGAGTCTTTCAAAATCTAATAATTCGAGATCTTTATTTTTCTTACTATATTCCCAAAAGAAGAAGACTTGATACTGTTCTTTAAAATGACTAAGATTAAAGTGCTCTTTTTTCTCATTGTAGAAAGAAAGAGCGATCTTTTGTTGAACTTTTCCAGTAAAGCTACCGTAGCACAACCAATTATAAACACTTTGTTTAAGATATAAAGAAGATATTAGACATAATATTGAGAATAGGATTCCAGCTTTTAAAATAGTTTTTTTTCTTTTCATAAAGCAGAAAGAAGCTCCAATAAAGAAACCTACAAAGGTGTTGAGTAGTTCGGAAAAAGAATATGAAAAACATATAATAAAAATCTCCCAATTCCATCTACTTCCAAAAGAAGCGAAAAAGCAAGATACAATGCCGAAAAAAACTGTTAGCAGAATACTTTTCCGGCTAGCGAATTCCTTACAATAAGAATATCCAGCAATAGTAATTCCTGCAATGCTAGTAATGAATAAAAAAGGTTTAAGCCCTTCTATTTCATACATTAAAAGATCATTTGTCAAACAAATAAGTTGAATGTCAGTGGCAGTGATTAAAAATAAAAGATACAGCATTCTATACCTTTTCGAACAAAAAAGAAATAGAATAGCCCCAACAAAATAGGGAAGATGTGCGTAATAGTAGTTTGTAATATAATATATAGTTCTTTCCCATCCTTCCAAAAGAAAATTTCCGAGAAGAAATGCTAGAGATAGCAAGGTGCATATTATAAAATATTTCAGTCGATTCATTTTTTATGTTAATTTGTTTGTCCATCGCACGGAGCATTTTTCATTGCACCACAAATAGGCTTTCCGCCTAAGCATTTATTGCAGTTTTTATCTAGAGTTGTGTTACAATCGCAGGTATTTGGCTTTACGTTTTCTGAAACTGTTTTGAGTCGCACGCTTTTCACTAATTCAATATCTCCAGCTTTGTTTACGAGACGATTTCCGGTATAGCAGATGGCATAGACTTGCTCTTCGCTCCAATTTAGGTTATATATTGCATCTCTTTTCCATGTCTTTATAAATTCGATATAGTCGGCAAAGTTTTGTGGGTCAGAGATATATTCAGCCTTAAAAAAGTCAGGTCTCTCATCAAGAAACGTGTACAATTTGTAAATATGGTCAGCTTCTTGTTCTGTCCAATCAAACTCCAGCGTCTCGCGAATTTTGTCTTTCCAAAAAAGCATTTTCTGGTCTGCAGTGAATGCACTATAAGCTGTATTCTTGTAATTCTCATCCAACTTAAGCCATGTTTCGCGTTGCATAGAACGAATGCTACTGATGTTTTTATGCGCCCAATTGTTAAGCTTCTTATTGCAGCTGTAGGTTTCTTCTTCTTCGTTACTGCAGCTACATATTATTGCTGCAAACGATAAAATTGTGAGAAATGTTTTTAGTTTCATTTTGCAAAATATTATTTAGTGTCTTGTTAATTTTTTAAATCTGAAATTACTTCATTTCGTAGATTTTTTACTTCTGGTGAGCTTATTTTAATAGGTTTATTCAATATTTCTTTTCCTAATTGATTAGCCATAAGTGAATTACCTGTTTTCTTATACATAAAATATAATTCGTTTAAAGGCTCAAAACGATTTGGACACATCCTGTTTGCTTTTTTATAGCATGCTTCTGCTTTTTCATATTGTTTACTCCTAAAATAGTTATCTGCAAGCAATAGTTGTAAATCATAATCTGCATAATGCTTCTGGCATTCCAAACCTATTTCAATGCTTTTATTGTAATGCCCTGCCATATTTAGTTCAGCTGCATAGTTGTATAGAAACGTTGGTTTTCGCCACAGTTCCTTTTTTAAACGTTCATAAGTAGGGAATGCTTCTTCACCCTGTCCGCACATAGCCAAGTCGCTAATTTTGCACCATTCCATTTCCGCCCGCATTCGTTGAATAGAAAGGAAAGAACCTGCACCGAGTAAGAGGCTTGCAATAATAAGGCCATTTTGCTGAATGCCTAATTTGATGGGATATGCGTTATAAAAAAGAATGATGATTGATCCAACAAAGAGGATCCATGTGAAAGGATAAGAAAAAGGATAGGAAAATAAGGAAAATAAAGCAATCGAGAGTAAGCATCCCATTGCGGTAGTGGAGCTAGTAGAGGGGTGTTTACGCCAAGCTTGAATTAACAAAACGACGAGAACAAGAAGCGCGATACCCCCCACCAGTCCATATGAAACAACTAATTGTAAATATTCATTAAATGGCCATTTCACATTATCGGCCAATTGTGCAAATTTATCTTGCGGCTGTAGTACAAAGTGTTTTGCCTGAAAGTCCATATAATTAGCTTCAAACCCGCTCGGTCCATAACCTAATAAAGGACGTTCTTCGATCATTTCGCTAGTACACTTCCAAATAAGTACTCTGCCGTCTGCTGAATCCTTTTTATAAAAGTAAAAAAAGCATAGTAATGAAACTAATGCTATAACAGTTGCTAGTCCAATAACTTTTTTAGAGTGTTTGGCTGTATAGAAAAGATAAGCTAGCCAAACTCCTGCAATTGTGAACATTCCAGTTCGTGAATTTGAGGCAACGATTGCGAAAATTAGAATAACTCCTGCAAGGATACCGATGCCTTGTAATATTCGTTGTTTTGTTCGCCATAAAGTGAAGCAAAAAGGAAAAGAAAAAGCTAGCGCCGATGCAAATCCGGCAGGATTATCGAAACTACCTACTACTAAGTTTGCATAAGGTGAAGTTGAAATTCCGAGAGCTTGTAAAATTCCATAAATACCTTGTGAAGAACTAACTGCTAATATAATTAAAACTATTTCATTGGTAGTAGGCAATAGCTTCTTAATATCTTTTTCTGTGAATAGTTGGGATATTGTTCCTAGTATCACTCCAAGAGTAATACTAGGAAGTAGTAGATACCATTTCGCCGAGAACTCAGCATCCACAAACAAGTTGGAAACACTCCAAAGAGCAGTTCCCAAAAGTATGGCTAGCCAAAGTAAGGCAGGAATAGATCGTATCATATTAAACTCAAATATTGGTTTTGCGAAGTACTAATCGTACTTTTCCTTCGTTGCTGCAATAAAAAGTAGCTATATAATTTTCGCTTAAAGTATTATTGTTATAGTTTGCCGTTAAAGTAACTTCTTGTGTTCCTAAAATATAGGAAGTTCTATCACTCGACACGTCTGTTTTACCGGAAGTTACTCCATAGCCGTTAATACCAGATTGCATGAAGCAGCATGCATGACTTTCTGCTTGATCGGGAATCTGCCAAGAGAAATAAATGATCACACTGCATATTTGAGTAATCGTTTCTGTTCCTTTTTTTATCGGATAGATAAAAGTCGCTGTTCCATATGCATGACCATTAAGAAAGTTAGTTGATATTTTATTGCTTTCCCACGACATCATATATTGGCCAGAATCTTCCTTCCGGACTTTATTCAGGCTAAATCCATTCTTACTCAACTCATCAATTACAGATTCAATATCCTTAAAGCTGGTAATATTTTGACGATCTGTGGCTAGTTTCAATGTAATTCCTTTTCGTATTGCATAATCTTGTAGCTCCTGTTTCTGCGACTCAGTTAATATAATATTATCCTTATCGATTTGTTGCGTAAACATAGCCGTCTCCTTTTCGCTCGAACAATTAATAATTTGTTTCATACCTTATTGTTTTTTCTACCCTACCTTATTTCAATAGTTCGTTATAAAATTATTCGTTATAAGAAGTTCATGCCACCTGATAAGCCGCTATATCAATGAGTTCTTTGACCAGTTTATCTTTTATTCGGCTGTTCGGCTTAATCCCAGACAGCTTAAAAAATCTGTCGAGCAGATAAGAGTTGAACATCAGCGACTTAAGAGC